>DJXA01000184.1:0-9432 GCA_002449555.1 Atopobiaceae bacterium UBA7016
ATTGATGATGAAGAGTATCTTCTCATCGTGGTTCGCTACGTTCATCAGAATCCCGTGCGCGCCGGCTTCTGTGCGACGTGCGATTACGAGTGGAGCAGCTATCGCGGGTACTTTTCGAATCCGCGATTGGTGGATAACGGTCTCATGCATGAGCTTCTTGGCACGGAGGAGGCATTTCGAGCGCTTCATGACGAGGTCGACTATACGGCGGAGTGCATTGATGTGGATTCCCCTCGGGGCAGGCGCTTCCTGTCTGCGGAACGGGCTCTTGAAGTGGCGCGCGCTGTCCTCTTGGATACGAGGATTGAAGAGGTTGCTGGCCTGGATCGGGCGAGGAGAAACGAGTCTCTGCGGGCTCTCAAAGAGGCGGGCCTCTCTGTGAGGCAGATCGAGCGTATCACGGGAGTCCCAAAGACTGTGATAGCTAATGCTTAGGTGACGTTTGGGTTGCAGAAGTGACGGAGGCTTCTGTTCGGATGAAGACCCGGACAGAAGCCTCCGTCCTGAATGTCCCGGACAGAAGCCTCCGTCCTGAATGTCCGGGTGCCAAACGTGACGCGGAGTTGACCGATTGCGCCAAGATTGGCGCGTGCTCTGCAACCTGTCGTACATTCATCCTGTCAACAATTGGCAGGAGGAACCCATGGCAGACCAGGAACTGAACGACCGCATCGAGTCCGTGCTCTCGCAGATGACACTTGAGGAGAAGTGCGCGCTGCTCTCCGGCAACACCGCCTTCACCACGCTGCCCATCCAGCGTCTGGGCGTTCCCGCGCTCAGCTTCTCGGATGGCCCCCACGGCATGCGTCACCAGGGCGAGGGGGCCAACCACCTCGGCATCGGCGGCTCTGACCCGGCAACGTGCTTCCCCACGGCCGTGACCGTGGCCAACAGCTGGGACCCCACTCTGGGCGAGCAGCTGGGCAAGGCACTGGGCGAGGAGGCGGCCACCATGGGCGTTGCCTGCGTGCTGGGGCCGGGCCTCAACATCAAGCGCAGCCCGCTCTGCGGCCGCAACTTTGAGTACTTCTCCGAGGACCCCTACCTCGCCGGCAAAATGGCCGCCGGCTACGTGCGCGGCATCCAGAGCACGGGCCTCTCCGCCTGCCCCAAGCACTTTGCTGTGAACAGCCAGGAGACGCGTCGCCAGGCGTCCGACTCGGTGGTGGATGAACGCACCATGCGCGAGATCTACCTCACCGGGTTCGAGATCGCCGTGAAGGAGAGCGCTCCCAAGACTATCATGACGAGCTACAACCTGGTCAACGGCACCTACGCCAACGAGAACGAGCACCTGCTCAAGGGTATCCTGCGCGACGAATGGGGCTACGAGGGCTCGGTCGTGACGGACTGGGGCGGCTCCAACGACCACGTTGCCGGCGTGCGTGCAGGCTCAACGTTCGAGATGCCGGGACCGGTGCCTGACGCCGTGCTCGAGCTCACCCAAGCTGTCAACTCTGGCGCGCTCAGCCAGGCAGACCTCGATGCGCGCGTGCGCGAGGCGCTTTCGCTCATCCTCTCCACGCAGCCCGCGGTGGACGCGTCGCGCGGCACGTCCTTCGACAAGGATGCCCACCATCAGCTGGCGCGCGAGATCGCAGCGCAGGGCGTCGTGCTGCTGAAGAACGACGCAACCCGTAAGGGCACGCCACTCCTGCCCCTTGCCGCCGGCACGCGCGTCGCGCTCGTCGGTGACTTCGCCGAGACACCGCGCTATCAGGGTGCTGGCTCGTCGCTCGTCAACTGCACCAAGCTCGAAACGCTGAAGGGTTGCCTTGAGCAGGCCTCTGAACTGGACTTCATTGGCTACGCGCAGGGCTTCCAGCGTGGTGGCACCACCACGACCGCCCTCGTGAACGAGGCGGTTCAGCTGGCGCATGACGCCGACGTCACCATCGTTGCCCTCGGCCTTGACGAGTCGGCCGAGAGCGAGGGCCTTGACCGCACCAACATGCGCCTCGACGACAGCCAGACGCAGCTCCTCAAGGCTATCTATGAGACCAACCCCAACGTCGTCGCAGTGCTTCACGCCGGCAGCCAGGTTGAGACCGACTGGACGGAGCACGCGACGGCCGTGCTGTACGCGGCCCTTGGCGGCCAGGCCGGCGCTGGCGCTACGTTGGACGTGCTCACGGGCAAGGTCAACCCCTCCGGTCACCTGGCCGAGACCTGGGTGCGCCGCCTTGCCGACACCGTCACCGCCGACCGCTTCCCCTCGGATGACTTTACCTCCGAGTATCGTGAGGGTCTCTACGTGGGGTACCGCTACCACCAGAAGGCGGGCGTTCCTACGGCCTTCCCCTTTGGCTATGGCCTCTCGTACACCACCTTTGAGCTGGGCGGCATTGAGGTTGCCAAGGCGGCCGACGGCATGCCTTCCGCCATCACCTTCACGCTCGCCAATACGGGCAAGCGTGACGGCGCCGAGGTCTGCCAGCTCTACGTGAGCAAGCGCGACGCTCAGGTGTTCCGCCCGGTGCGCGAGCTCAAGGGTTTCAAGAAGGTCTTCGTCAAGGCAGGCGAGCAGGTCAAGGTAACCATCGAGCTCGACAACAAGGCCTTCCGCTACTGGAACGTGAAGACCGGCGCGTGGGAGATCGAGGCAGGCTCCTATGACCTCTGCGTGGGTACCTCGTGCGAGGACCTGCCGCTCGTCGCGACGGTGCAGTTGGCGGGCACTGGTGCGCCTAACCCCTACGAGGGGCTCGACCTCTCCGCATACGAGAGCGGACAGGTGAAGAACGTCGATGATGCCCAGTTCAAGGCCCTGCTCGGCCGCGAGCTTCCCGTAGGCAAGGTGGAACTTGACCGCAACCTCTGCTTCCGTGACTTCACGCGCACGCGCAGCCTGCTGCTCGCGCTCGTCGGCTTTGTGGTGAACAAGGTGGTCAAGAGCTCCGAGGCCAAGGGCGCCCCCAACCTCAACGCGCTCTTTGTGTACAACATGCCCATCCGCGCCCTTGCCAAGAACGCGGGCCAGTTCTTCTCCATGGGCGTGGTGGACGCCATCGTGCGCGAGGCCAAGGGCTGGGGCGTCGCCGGCGTCATTCCGGCGCTCATCGTGCGCATGCTTACGGGCAAGTTCTTCGTGCTGACGTGGCTGCTCTGGGCGCTCGTGCCCATCGTGGGCGCCGTCGTCGCGCACCTCGTACGCAGCTCGCAGCTGAACAGGCGCATCGCCAAGGCAGGGAAGTAGCGCGGGACCTCCCGCATCGATGAAAGGAAACGCATCATGGCATTTCAGCAGTGGAAGGAAGAGCATCAGGCTCTGTGGGAGTTCATTCTGTTCAACGTCCTGTCCAACGTCTCGACGGCGGCGCGCTTTGTGGTCACGTGGATCGGCACAGCGCTGACGGGCGGGGCCGGGATGGCGGTGGTGTTCTGTGCCGAGCTCGCCTCCCAGGTGGTGAACTACTTTGTCCAGATGAAGTTCGTGTTCAAGTCCACGGCCGACTTCTCGAAGTCCGCGCCCAAGTACGCGGTGCTCGCGCTCATCATCATCGTGATGAACTCGTTCATCGTGCCCAAGGTGGGCGAGCTGCTCATCAGCATGGGTGTGGCGGCAACTGCCGTAAACGGCGTCATCGTGCCGGTCGCGGGCACGCTCCTCGCCGTCATCATCAGCTTCCCGCTTCTCAAGTTCTGGATCGCCCCCGACGACAAGTAAAACGCAATTTAGGTCCCTGACTCCAAAATTGCACGGTATGCATTTTTGGAGTCAGGGACCTAAATTGCGCGCCGGGAATCACACGGCGTTGGTGCCGTCGTAGTGCCAGACGGTGTAGTGCTGGGGCCAGTCGTAGACGCGTGCGCGATGGCCCTGCTCGTCGCGGTAGTCCTGAAACTCGCCCGACGCCACCTCGCTCCAGCCGCTGCGTCCCACATAGCGCCACGTGTCGCCGTTGTCCGACATGTGGATGAGCGTCACCGGATGGGCCACCTGCGCCTCTACCTGCTCGATGAACTGCTGAAGGACTCCCTGGTCAAAGGGGTTGAACAGATAGAAGTCCGTGTACGGCGAGAGGTCGAGGTCAAGGGCGCTGCCCGAGATGACCTCAAGCTGCGGGTGCCCTTCGGTCCACGCCTGCGCAAACTGGGCGAGCCACGGGTCAAGCTCGACGCCGGTCGCCCGCCCTGGCAGACCCTCGCGCAGGAAGTGCGCGAGCACACGTCCCGTGCCGCAGCCCACGTCAAGCAGGTGCGATCCCTCGTGGAAGTCAAAGTACGCGAAGAGCTCCTCGAGGACGAAGTAGGGCGTGGGCGTGGGGTCGTGCGCGCCGTCATCCTCAAAGCGCGAACGATACGGCTCCTCCAAAGACCGGCCACAGACAGACCTGTCTATCTGCTCCTCATGTCTGAGGAAGTCGTCGTACGTGAGCACCCCTTGTCCAGCCACGCGTCGCCCCATGCGCCAGCCTCCCTAACCCTCGAGCGGCAAAAGCACGTTGGCGTGCCAGGCCCCGCCCTCGTCCATCGTGGCTAGCGTCGCGCCATAGCGATCGCAGAGCGCTTGCAAAGGAGCCAACCGAGCCCCGTCGGCCACGGCTGCGCCCTCAGCTTGGGTGCACTCCACATGCACAGCCACGTTTCCCAGGGCCTCCTTGACGGCGAGCGAGACTGAACGCCCGGCGGACCGCGTCAGCGTCCGCGCCACGGCCTCGTCAAGAAGCGTCGAGAAGAGCGCGTAAGCATCTCCCGGGGCAAGCGTCGCGAGGAGCGACCCGTCGGCGACGCACGAAAGCGCGATTCCCTCCCGGTTGCAGACCAGTCCCTTCTCGGCGAGCACGGTGTCCACTGCCGCGTTACCCGTGCGCAGGCTCGTTCCGTACACGTCCACCTCGCGCACGATGCTCGCCAAGACATCGCGGTCTACCTGCGCATCATTTGCCAGGCGCCCGATGGAGTGGCGGATGTCGTGCACGCGCGCGTTGATGGCCTCCACGTTCTCGCGGCTCGCCTCAAATTGCCGCTCGCGCTCGGCCAGCACCTGCCATGCGGCGTCACGCTCGGCCTCAATGCGCCGCACCACCAGCAGCTGCAGACCAGCGCCAAGCGTGAAGACGCACGCGATGCCGTGAAAGATGCGCAACAGCACCATCGCACGTACGTCAAGCCCATCGGCTACCAAACCCTTGATAAGCAGGTCGAAACCTATGATGACCGCAATTACCGCAACCATCATGGCAAGCATCCATGGGTCGTCAACCTGTCGAAGCCCTCGTCGAAGAAGCGGATTGGTCACGAGGAGGTAGGTGACGGTAAAGACGGCACACGCAGATGCCAACATGACGATATGATGGCCTGCAGACGTGTAGGCACTCATCTTTTCCGCATCAGTAAGGGTGAGGTCAAGCACCAGCTCGGTGACGCCGCTCGCAAGGTTCTGCACGGCGTATCCCGAAGAGCAGCAAAACACCGCCGTCAGGATGTTGGTGTCATATACGTACGTGGTTGCGAACACAAGGCCTACGAGCAGAATCGTAAACGCAAAGAATTCCCCAAGCGCGTAGCGCACTGGATCTAACCAGCTGCCACCCGCGATAAACAGCATGAGTAGACCGAGGTAGAGAGCCGTGATGCCAAAGAGCGTGAGGGGGACCCTTCTCCGCACTCCGTCACGTAGGGGAAGCGGTGCCGTAAAGAGCCACACGCCAACCACAAAACGTGCGACCGTTAGCAAAATGGTCACGAGGGGGCTAAGCGCGGAAGACGACTCCATCAGCGGCTTCCACCCACATAGTTGGCAAGCGCCTCCATGCAAGCACGCTTGCGTGCACGGCTGAAGAAGAGCTCGGTGCCATCGCCCAACACAACCGACCCCTGACGCACCAGCTTGACCTGCGCCATGTTGACGAGGCATCCGGAAGAGATGCGCAAGAAGCCGTGAGGCGAGAGCTCCTCCTCGGCAACCTTCATCGAGCCGCGCAGGCGAAGTGGCTCGGTCTCGCTTGCCAGGTGATAGTAGAGGTCGTGCCGAAACATGTCCACGTAGCCGATGTCACGCACCGCGACGACCCGCTCTCCTTCCGAAGAGGGGAGCGCGACGGTTGCCCCCACCTTGCGGCGCATGATGCGCAGCGCCCGGTTCATGCGTGGACAGAATGCCTCATAGGTAACGGGCTTCACCAGGAAGTCGAGCGCGTCAACGGCATAGCCCTCCACCGCGTACTGGGCAAGGTTGGTGACAAAGACGAGAGGCGTCTCCTCGTCGTATCCGCGCAAGATCTCGGCCGCCTCCATGCCGTTTATCCCGGGCATCTGGATGTCCATAAAGATAAGATCGGCCCGCGGCCTACGCTCGAGGAAGTCGACGGCGTTCGTCAGGCGCTCTAGCGTGAAACTCTCGCTTGCGTCCTTGGCATATGTTGCGAGGAATGCCGACAACAGGTCCGCCTCGGCAGGCGTGTCTTCAACGATGAGGATGCGGTACATCCGGTAGTGCCCTTCCCAATCCATTCCCCAGAGTCGCGTGCAAAACGTGTCATCGGGGCTGGCCAATCGTGTCAAAGCCCACAAGGGCAGACACCGCACCCATAGTATCCGAATTGACGGATTGGCTGGAGCCCCGGCCGAAGGAGACTCCGCGAAAGGCGGAAGAGGGGAGCAAAGAAATGGCGTTTGGAAGAAGGAAGGATGGCACCATCAGGCGTCCCTTCCGCATTTTGTTTGCGTTGATGTGCCTGATCACGGCCGCGTTGGTCGCGCTAAACGTGGCCATGTTTGGCCTTGTGTTCCCGCACCTGGACATCCTTCAGGTGTTCACGTCGAGGCCAGATATGGAAAAGACGTCTCTTGTTGAGGCGAGCCAGGCCACGGCCGACATTACTGAGGAGGTCGAGTCCGAGGGCCTTATCCTGCTCACAAACAATGGCGCGCTGCCGCTTGCGGGTGTGGACAAGGTGAACGTGTTCGGCTCTACCGTCGGTAACAACTTCTCGTATGGCGGCACGGGCTCCGGTTCTGGTGACGCAAGCAAGAACGTTACGTTCTATCAGGGTCTTGAGAACGCCGGCCTTGCGGTGAACCCTGATCTGATGAGCTTCTATGAGGCGAATGCCGTCTCGAGCCAGGATATGGGTCTCGTCGGTACCGACTGGAACCTCTACGAGCTGCCGCAGTCTGACTACGACCAGGCGCTCATCGACGGTGCGAAGTCCTACTCAGACGTTGCCATCGTGGTCATCACTCGTAAGGGTGGCGAGGGCTTCGACCTCCCGACGAGCATGGCTGGTTACACCGGTTCCGAGGACTCGCGCCACTATCTCGAGCTCACGCCCAACGAGGAAGACCTCCTTGCCATGGCCAAGAGCAACTTCGGAACGGTTGTCGTGGTCCTCAACAGCCCCAATGCCATGGAGCTGGGCTTCCTCGAGGACGAGGCAATTGACGCGGCGTTGTGGGTCGGTACGCCCGGTGCTACTGGCTGCAACGCCATCGGCAAGGCGCTCACTGGTGCAATCAACCCCTCGGGCAAGACAGTTGACACCTTTGCTTACGAGGTCGAGAGTGCTCCGAGCTACTACAACTTTGGCAGCTATGACTACTCCAACATCGGTTATGTGAACGGCGCCATGTTTGCCGGCACCGGCGACGCTGCTTCTGGCGAGGATCCCTATCACTACGTCGAGTACGTAGAGGGCATCTATGTGGGCTACCGCTACTATGAGACGGCCGCCGCGGATGGCTTCATCGACTATGACAAGACCGTGCAGTTCCCCTTCGGGTACGGTCTCTCCTACACGAGCTTCGATGAGACGCTTGACGACGTGAAGCTCTCTGGCGATACCGTTACTGCCACCGTGACGGTGACCAATACGGGTTCGGTGGCCGGCAAGCAGGTCGTGGAGCTTTACTACACTGCCCCTTATACCAAGGGTGGCATCGAGAAGAGCGCTGTGGCGCTTGTTGAGTTCGACAAGACCAAGCTGCTCGAGCCCGGCGAGAGCCAGACGCTTACCATCACCTTCAACCGTGACGACATGGCAAGCTACGACTACACCGGAGTGAAGGCCGAGGGTGGCGCCTACGTGCTGGAGAAGGGCGACTATCAGATCAACCTCCAAAGCGACTCTCACACCGTCGTTGACTCCAAGACTGTGACCATCGACCGCGACTACATCTTCAACGATTCTCATGACGGCGCGCGCAAGGGCGACCTGGTTGCGGCCACCAACCTCTTCGACGACGTGTCGTTTGGCGACGGGCTTGTGTACCTGAGCCGTGCCGACTGGGCGGGAACCATGCCCACCGAGCGCGCCGCAGCGACGAAGGAGGCCACTCCCGAGGTGATCGAAGCCCTCACCAACCCGCAGCTCATCGAGCTGGGCTATACCGAGGACATCACCACCGGCAAGAACAATGGCCTGAAGCTTGCTGACATGAAGGGCCTTGACTACGATGACCCGCAGTGGGAGCTCCTGCTTGACCAGGTGAAACTTGGCGAGATGAAGGTACTCGTGGGCACCGCCGGCTGGCTCACTGCAAGCGTTCCGTCTGTGGGCAAGCCTGCCATCGTGGAGTGCGACGGCCCCAACGGCATCAACAATATCATGGTTGGCGTCAATGGTACGCAGCTCACGGGTCAGAGTGTGCTGGGCATGACGTGGAACAAGGAGCTTGCCGAGCGTGTTGGCGCCCTGCTGGCTGAGGAGGCCAAGGAATATGGCATCGGTGGCCTGTACGCTCCTGCCGTGAACACGCACCGCAGCCCCTTCGGCGGCCGCAACTATGAGTATGTGTCCGAGGATGGTACCGTTGCGGGCAAGATCGTGGCCGCCGAGATGCGTGGCCTGCGCTCGGGTGACGTGTATGGTTATCTCAAGCACTTCGCGCTGAACGACCAAGAGACGCATCGTGGCGATGGCGGCCTCCTCACCTGGGCAAATGAGCAGTCCATGCGCGAGCTCTACCTGCGCGCTTTTGAGATTGTGGTGAAGGAGGGCGGTACTACGGGCATCATGAGCTCCTACAACCGTCTGGGCACCACGCCGACGGCCGAGAGCTATGCACTGCTTACGCAGGTGCTGCGCAACGAGTGGGGCTTCCGTGGCGCCGTAATCACCGATTGCACCATGTCCGCGGACACCTCCGACGTGAACCGAAGCTTGCGCGCAGGCAATGACCTCAACCTCAACTTCCTGCAGGACCTGCGCATGGGCAAGGAGACCACGGGTACCGTGGACGGTCGCAACGCACTTCGCAAGGCAGCTCACAACGTGCTTTACATGGTGGCGAACTCCGCAGCTATGGAGACTGCTCCCGAGGCAGGCTTGACCAAGACGATCAAGACCGGCTTCATTGGCGCTGACGTCGTGCTTGCCGCACTGCTGGGACTTTACTTCTTCCGCCGCCACAAGAAGATGGTCGCGTGGCGCGCGCAGGAGGCCAACAAGTAACGGCTTCGTGACGAGTGACCGATAGGGGTAGCCCCCA
>DJXA01000184.1:9534-11029 GCA_002449555.1 Atopobiaceae bacterium UBA7016
TGGGGGCTACCCCTATCGGTCACTCTGACGGTCGTGGCCTACTTGATTGGCATGTTGTACGAGTCGAGCGCGCCGAGCACCTCGACGAGGGCGTTCTGGCGGTACTTGAGCTCATCGGCGGGGCAGCTGAAGATGTAGATGACCACGTTCTGCTTGTACTTGATGTCGGCATAGATGTCGGGGCAGCCGGCGCGAGAGATGGCCCACGCGATGCCGTCGCCCACAACCTCGTCCTTGCCCACGTAGACGCCGTGGTAGTCCGTGAGGTCCTTGTCGAGGTCAAACTTGCCGTACGTGGCGATGGCGTAGCAGCCCGGCGCGTCGAGGGTCTGCATGAAGAGCTTGAGCGCCTCGTCGTCCTTGGTGCCGAGCTTCTCCACCAACTTGGGCAGGGTGGTGCGCACGTTTGCGCTCTCCAGCACGGCCTGGCGCGCCTCCTTGATGACCTTCGCGGCCTCCGCCTCTGCCTTGGCAATCTCGGCCTCGGCCTTGCGGGACTCGGTGTTGCCCGTGCGCCCGGCCGTAATGGCGAGGGCCGTGTCGGCGGCAAACTGGCGCGCGGCATCCGCGGCGCCAAGCGCCTTGCTCATGTGCTCGTCAACAGACAGGTAGTCCATGGCGTCGCCCGCAAGCTTCTTTGCGGCGTCGGCCGCCTTGGCCGCCTCGTCCATCGCGGCCTGAACCTCTTCAGGATGCTCCTTGACAAAGTCATAGCCATCCTTGAGCATGCTTGCCACCTTGATGGCCACGGGAATAGCGGTTGCGAAACTCATGGGAGCCTCCTTTGCGTCTTGGATCACGCCTTGAGGGTAGCACCAGCGGGTATACGACGTGGGCTAGAGGGGTAAACGGTTATCAGATACGATACCACCTGCCGTTGGGTGCGTGCCAACGAAGCGCAGCTCAATGGATGGGCAGGTAAACGGAGGACCCTTTCGAAAAAGGAGACAACATGGGAAAGGGCAAGAAGATTGCCATCGGCGTGGGCGTAGTCATGACACTGGTGGCCGCCGTCGCGCTGGCGTTTGTGCTGCAGACGCCGGGTTGCATGCACCCCATCAAGGAGCTGCGCGGCGACCTCATAGGCAACTCGTTCGTGATCACCACCTACGACAACTATGGCAAGCAGACCATGCAGACGTCCGGCAAGCGCGTCAACGTCAGCGGCAACAAGGTGAAGACCTCCGGCTACACGGAGACGGGCGTCGCCTTCGAGTCATGGGAGCTCTCGAGCGTGATCACCATCACCATCGACGGGCGCGAGATGGAGTCGTGCGGGGACACCTGCATCTTCGCGGAGAAGGGCCTGAATCCCGACCTGGACTTCTCGGCGCCTGAGTTCATCGAGAGCCATGACGACTCGCCGCTCTCCATCACGTCGCTCTCGTACAAGCTCAATCAGTACAAGAACTACTTCGGCAAGCGGCGCGTGGTGGTCATCAAGAGCCAGACGGGCCAGCCCATCGTGGCGTATTCGGGCAACAACGTGTACTGG
>DJXA01000184.1:11113-14378 GCA_002449555.1 Atopobiaceae bacterium UBA7016
AGGTCGAGACCGACCTGCCCAAGACTACCAAGCTCATGGTGGACAACAAGGCGCTCTACATCCACCGCGCCAACTTCCAGATCATCGACCGCGACCTTCTGGACAAGTAGCCCTTCCCGCCACCCATACAAATGGGACAGGCACCGTAGTTCGGAAAACCGAACTACGGTGCCTGTCCCATTTGTATGGGTGGCGGGGGATTAGCGGAAGCCGTACTGCGCATGCGGCACGTAGGGCTCCTCCAGGTAGGCCATCTCGTCGGCCGTGAGCTTGAGGTCGAGCGCGAGAATGGCGTCGTCGATGTAGCGGGTCTTGCTCGCGCCGATGAGCGGGCTGGTGACGACGGGCTTGGCGAGGTTCCAGGCCTGCGCGATGACGCTGGTGGAGACGCCGTGACGCTCGGCGAGCTCCCACACGCGGCGAATGATCTCGGCATCGGCATTGAGCACGTAGTCGTTCTGCAGCTTGGCCACGCCGTCGGTGCGCTCGTCCTCCGGGCGCTTCGCGAACACGCCATGCGCGAGCGAGCTGAACGGCGTGCAGGCGATGCCCTGGTCGAGCAGCATCGGGTGCATCTCCTTCTCCTCCTCGCGGTAGACCAGGTTGTACATGTCCTGCATGGAGACGAACTTGGCCCAGCCATGTTGCTCGGCGATCATGTTCATCTTCAGGAACTGCCAGGCGTACATGGCCGACGCGCCGATGTAGAGCACCTTGCCGGAGCGGACGAGGTCGTTCAGGGCCTCCATCTGCTCCTCCATTGGCGTGTCGTGGTCAAGACGATGGGGGATGTAGAGGTCGATGTAGTCGGTGCCAAGGCGCCTGAGCGAGGCGTCGACCTCGCGGAAGAGCGTCTTGCGGTTGACGCCCTTGGCGTTGGTGCCCTCGTACATGGGGTAGTAGCTCTTGGTGGCGATGACGGCGTCGTCGCGCACGCCCATCTCCTTGATGACCTTGCCCAGGACCTCCTCAGAGGCGCCACGGCTGTAGTAGTTGGCGGTGTCAAAGAAGTTGATGCCCTGGTCCCAGGCGTAGTGGATGACCTCGCGTGCCTCGTCCTCCCCGAAGCGGACGTCGATGCCGCCGTTGCCGGGCTTGCCAAACCACATGCAGCCAAAGCAGATGCGGCTGACGTTAAGGCCCGTGTTTCCCAGACGCGTGTATTCCATGCTCGGTTCCTTTCTCTTCTTGCGGGGCCAGAGGGTCCGACCCTCTGGCCCGTTGGTTAACAGGTTGATGCTGGCCGCTACTCGAACTCCGCGGCTACCTCGGTGAGCAGCTGACGGATGGGCAGGCCCTGCGGGCACTCGCGCTCGCACTTGCCGCACTTGATGCACGCGCTGGGCTTGGCGTGGCCGTCCACGGTGTGCACGTTGCTGAAGTACCAGCCCGGGTTCCAGCCGCCAAAGACCCGCTTGGCGTTGAGGTCGGCGAAGAGCTCGGGAATCATGATGTGCTTGGGGCAGCCGTCCGTGCAGTAGTGGCGGGCCGTGCAGGGAATCATGCCTAAGCTCGCGAACGCCTCGTGGACATTACGCAGCGCCGTGAGCTGTGCGTCATTGAGCGGCGCCGGATCTCCCGCCATGGAGCGCACGTTATCCTCAACCTGCTCCATGGTGTTCATGCCGGAAAGCACCATGGCCACGTTGGGCTGGGTGGCGCAGAAGCGGAAGGCAAAGCCCGCGTTGGAGAGCCCCTCGGGGTTGGGCGCCGCGTCAAGCGCCTCCTGGGCGACCTCGGGTAGGTTGACCAGCTGGCCGCCCTTGCAGGGCTCCATCACGATGACGGGCACGCCGTGCGCGGTGGCCACGTCGTACACCTTGTGGCTCTGCACGCTGGGGCTGTCCCAGTCCTCGTAGTTGATCTGCAGCTGCACGGCCTCGATCTCGGGGTGCTCGGTCAGGATCTGGTCCAGCAGCTCAGGGCCGTCGTGATAGCTGATGCCGAAGTGGCGCGCACGGCCGTCGGCCACAAACTCCTTCGCGGTCTCGAAAACGCCCTGGCGCGTGTACATCTCGTAGTGCGCCTTGTTGACGGCATGGGCCAGCAGCAGGTCGAAGTACGCAACGCCGCAGGCATCCAGCTCGTCCTGGAACACGCGGCGGATCGACTCTGGGTCCTTGAATGTGCCGTGCGTGAGCTTGTCCACCAAGAAGAAGCTCTCGCGCGGATTGCGCTTCACGAGGCTCTCGCGAAGCGCAATCTCGCTCTTGCCGCCTAGGTAGACGTGGGCCGTGTCAAAGCAGTTGAGTCCCGCCTCCAGGAAGCGGTCGAACATCTGGTTGCAAAGCTCAAAGTCGGGCTCGCCGTCCTTCATGGGAAGGCGCATCGCGCCAAAGCCAAAACGGCCCTTGAACTCGTTGGTTGACAGTGCCATGTTCCCTCTCCTCTCACGTGCCTAGTACATCGAGGCGACGGCGCGCGTCATAAGCCAACGTCCGTCGCGTTTGACCAGGTCAATCTCTTGCTCAAGTCGCCAGGTTGAGCGCCCTGCGCCAAAGGGTGAGGCTTCCACGAGGCTTCTGCCCACAAGCGTTGCGTGCTCGCCTGCCACATGCACAGGACAGGACTCCTCGACCTCGTCGTAGTAGGCGAGGGTGCCGTCCTGTACGCAGCGGAGAAACTCCTGCTTGCCCTGCCGGCGCCCGGTCATGTGCGCGAGCACGAACGAATCGTCAAGCAGCTCCCCAAGCCGCGTGACGTCGCGCGCAATCATGAAGCGGTACATGCTGTGGTAGAGCGCGTGTATGAGCTGTGCGTCCCCAGTTACCAAGGCACCCTCCTTACGCTTGCGATGCTGGGTCAAGCATAAGGAGGGTGCAGACTTATATCAATTCGTGTTTGAGCATGGAAAGATTAGGCTGACTAATGTATTTCCAGCCTAGGCAATCCCGAGGCCGGTCGCCCAGCTCACAACCTCGTCGCGCGCTCCGTCCACGGCTGTTCCCGCCACGGCATGGCCCTCGAGGAACGTGGCATCGGGAATGGCGGCCTGCAGGTTGCCCATCACGCTGCCCAGGCCCGATCCTCCGTGCGTGGTGAAGGGCACGATGGTCTTGCCGGAGAGGTTTACGCCCTCAATGAAGGTGCGGACGATCATCGGCTCGTCGCCCCACCAGATGGGGCAGCCAATAAACACCACGTCATACGGCGTGACGTCGGGAAGCTCGCCTGCAATGGCGGGGCGGGCGTCGTCGCGCTGCTCCTGTGCGGCCACGTCGCAGCAGTCGTCGTAGCCCTCGGGGTAAGCCTCCACGGGAACGAT
>DJXA01000146.1 GCA_002449555.1 Atopobiaceae bacterium UBA7016
CCACGTTCACAGCCGAAGACCGCGAACGCTTCATCCGCAACCTCGATGATCTGCTCAACAGCTTGCAACGTTGGGGGTAGTCCCCTTTGTTGCACAAGCAACAAAGGGGACTACCCCCAACGTTGCAAGACCGCCGATTACGCGACCTGCGCCTCGATCTTCTCGGTAGTCATCGTACGCTGGTACACGTCGATGAGCGCGCCGCCGAACACGACGGTGTCCCCTTCAGGAAGCGGCTGGTCGCTTACGGTCAGGGTTTCCATGTTGGTCACGGTCACGGTGCCACCGTATGTCTCCGTTCCCATCTCGTAGCCCTCGTCGTCGTAGTAGTCAAACAGGAACTGCAGGCGATCGCCGGGCTGAAGCGCAGCCATGGCCTTGCCTTCCAACGCATTGGAGAGCTGCTCGCCGAGCATCTGGAGAATGGGATTGTCCTCAATGATGATGTCGTAGCCGGTGACACATCCTGTCACAGGATCGTCGCCCACGCCGGTCACCGGATCCCACTCGATGTGCAGCGAGACCTTGAGCTCGTCATTCAGCATTGCCTTCGTCGTACCGGTGTACACGATGCCCTCGTCAGTCAGGCGCGAGGTTCCGGCCTCGTAGCACACCATCTGTCCGCCCACGTTAATCCACGTGCCATCAAAGGCAACCAGCCCTTGGCCATCCTCGCCATAGCCGCCCAGGTAGTCCTTGCCCAGATACCTCAGCCTGCCGTCCTCGGCGCGCTCGTAGACAAAGAGGAGCTGTTCAGCGATGATGTCCCACGCCTTCTCGGGAAGGTCGATGAGATAGCCGTCTTCGACCTCAATCAGCGGGATGTCGATGAGCGCCTCTTGGGTCTCGTAGTTCTCGAAGCCTTCAACGTACCACTCTTCGTCCGCATAGCCGGAGGATACGAGGCCATTCAGCACGCCCAAGACGCTGCCATCTTCGCCAGCCTTCTCCGCCTCCTTGATCTTCTGGGCGGCCATGATCGAGAAGAAGTCGTTGTAGAGGGACTTCTGCGCATCCATGGAGAACGACGTGAGCTGTTTGTAGTCATAGCTGTAGCTCTGCAGCGCCGAAACCGGAAAGGTGATGGCCATGCCATTGATGCCTTCAGCGGAATTGGCGTTGCGGTAGACCACGCAGGCCTTGGCGGCATCAATCAGCGTGTCGAGCTCGTCGCTGGGGATAATCTTCTCTTGGTAGTCAAGCCCCTTGAGGCGAGTAAGGAAGTCGACGAGGTCGACCTGCTCATAGTTCTGGAAGGTGTACGCCTTGCTTCCCGAGAGGGAAAGGCTGGCAAAGTTGCCCGAGTCAGTGGCGATGGCCTCTTTTGCGTTGCCGAAGAGCCCCTCAAGCCTCTCATAGAGCGGCTTAACCATGGTCAGGTCAACGAACGAGAGTGTGGAAGTGGTGCTGTCCTCGCCCGCAGAAGCCGTGTTGTAGGGGTCGTAGCAGGCGATTATCTCCTTGCCAAAGTCCTCGGACGGAAGGCCCGGGTTTGCCGCCAGCTTGCCGAACGCGGGAGCCCAGTCCCAGCCGAGGCCACCCTCGACCTCCTCGGAGGCAAGGTAGTAGTCGGCGTAGGGCTCAAGTTGGTGAGCAATCTCGATGGTCTGCATCAGACAGGCATCGAAGCCGACGATGTCAAACGTGATGCCCGAGGAGGCGATGGAACGCACGATTTCGTCAGGGAGCAACGTGGAATTGTCGCCCTCGCGCTTGTTTACGTCATCGATGCCGAAGCCGGTACCCAGACCGCCGCCGTGATCCCACATCGCCAGCAGGTAGCGGTCGGCGGGATAGTTCTCCTTGCTCCAGGTGAGGAAGTCGGCCAGCGTGGTCTCTTCAGACATGCAGGTGGAGTCGGGCAGGTCGAGAACCTTCTCCAGCTTGCCGTCATGAATGGTATAGCGCCCGTACGAGGCCTCGGAGATGCCCTTGGTGAACCAGCGCTCTGCGCCGCCGCACTCCAGCACAAAGGTAAGTGCCGATCCCTGCTTGCTGGCATCAATCATCTGCCTGATGTTGGCAGATGCCAAGCCCTGGGCGTCTTCAAGGTTGGAGCCGACGATGTACGCCAAGACCACGACGCTCTGGTCCGAGGAGTGATCGGGGGTGAACTTCTCGCGACTGGGGACAAATGAGGCGAGATTGACATACGACGCGCCCATCGAATCCTCGCGGCTGACGAAGGAGTCCTCGCCCACGATGTTCTTGGTCTTCTCGTAGACGTCGTCGAGGCGCATGTTGACGAACCAGCGCGGCCCGTGGGTGCGCAGCGTGAGAATGCCGACGGCACCAACCAGTACGGCGATCTCGGCCGCCGAAATAAGCACCACGAAGGCATTGGACAGGAACGTGAGCAGCTTGCCGCGTTTGAAGAGCGGCTTGAACTGAGGTGCGCCAAGGTAGGCAGCCTTGCCATAACCCAAAATGCCCACGCCCAGCGGCGGAACCACCATCATGAGGAGCCAGAAGAGGAACTTCTTTCCGAAGCACTTCGCCAAGCGCCAGTACAGCCCCGCAAGCATGACGCCGTACAGAATGATGCCGCCGTCAATCAGCAGTCTGGCCGTACGCGCTCCACTGCCCCTGAACGGGTTGATGTAGTAGCCCGCCACGATGACGATGACCGCGGTGAGGAACGGCTGCCAGAAGTGACGACGCTTTCGGAACAGCACCTTGGACAGACGCCATTCGGCAAGCGCGGGAATGAGGCAGTCGCGCACCGGCAGCTGCATTTTCCTGAGCACGCCTGCATAGGCGATGGCCTGACAGAGAAGCGCGCACGCCCAGGCGAAAGGATGACGCATAAGAAACGCTAGTAACATGAAATGACCTTTCTTGTGGAACACGCGCGAGCGCTGCCGTGCGTTGAGGACCCCGAGCGCTACTTCACGGCAACGGTGTGGTCCGCGTCGATCTGGGCAACCTTGTCGCGACGGCGGGTGTACTTCTCCTCCATGAAGGCGTCCGTGGACATCCACGTCTTGACGATGGCCATGGCGAGCACGGGCCCGATGATCTTGCCGCCCAAGCAGAGGACGTTGGCGTCATTATGCTGGCGCGAGAGCTCGGCACATACGGGGTCCTGGCAGACACAGGCGAAGATGCCGCGCAGCTTGTTTGCAATCATGGCGCTGCCGTAGCCCA
>DJXA01000075.1:0-574 GCA_002449555.1 Atopobiaceae bacterium UBA7016
GTACGCATGTGGGAGTTTGTCTGCGTGCTCGCGGTGGTGCCAGGTAAGGAAGACGAGCCTGCGCGTATCGCGCTTGCCCTGCAGTATCGCTACGCCAACGATCACTGGCAGCTCGAGATGCCTGCCGGCCGCATCGAGGCAGGGGAGACCCCGCTCGAAGCCGCTGCTCGCGAGCTGCGAGAAGAGTGCGGCCTGCTTCCCGAAGAGATGGTCGATCTCGGCAAAGTCTTCCCCTCCGCTGGCTCCAGCGACGAAGTGGCCCATCTCGTAGCCATTCGTTGCGCCCCCACCCACGTCTCCACCAACTTCGACATGGGCGAGCAAGTCCAAACTGTCCTCGCCACCAAAGAAGAGTTCGAAGAAGTCCTCAACAACGGCTCCTTTGGCCAATCCGTCGGCTACGTCACGTGGATGCGAGCCCAAGCCAAAGGCCTCATAGACGCCTGGCTGTAACTAGCAGTAAGGCTAAAGCTACGACAACGTGATGGCTCCCCTTACGCCTTTGGCGTAAGGGGAGCCACCTCTTGCATGTGGAAATGACTCCCCGCATACAACCTACGCCTGCGGCGACGAG
>DJXA01000075.1:718-5091 GCA_002449555.1 Atopobiaceae bacterium UBA7016
GTAAGGAGGCCCCGGCGGTTTTCCGTTACAGGAGACTCCCCGCAGGTACGGTTTACGCGATGTTCTGGAAGGTGAAGCCGTGCTGGTTCCAGGCGTGGTGGTCGCCCTTCAGCGTGGAGGTGACGGCCAGCTTCGTGATGTCCAGCGGGAACCAACGCGTGGTCATGGCAGCCTCGCCGCCGTTGACGAAGATCTCCACCACGGAGGTGTCGACCATGATGCGCAGGCTCTCGACCTTGCCAGCGGTGAGGTTGGAGAGCAGCAGGCGACGCACGGAGCGATAGCGGCCGGCGTGGCTGTGGAAGACCAGTTCGGCGTCATGGTCGTTGATGACGAACTCGAGGTCGCCGTTGAGCATGACGTGGCCCTTGCCCTCGATGTTGTCGATGGTGATGTCGCCGATGCCGTTCAGGCGGGCACCGATGGCGCCGTCCATGCTGAATTTGTTGTAGGTGGAGGAGCCCATGTAGCCCGTGGCGCCGTCGGCGGCCTCAGCGGACCACTCGACCTCGTCCTCACGCAGGCTGTCCATCTCCTCGACGGGCCACTGGCAGATGCGGCCAGCCTCGTTGAGGGTGAGCTCGCGCGGCATGGTGAGGGTGTGGCCCCACTCGGGCGTGGTCGGGACGTCGTACTCAAACTCCATGTCGGCAACGCCGGCCCACGCGATCAGGATCTTGCGGCCACGCTCGTCCTCGAAGACCTGGCAAGCGTAGAAGTCGAAGCCGTAGTCAAGCTCGACGAAGGAGTCGCGGTCGATGCAGGCGAAGGGCTTCTCGGCGTCCTGCTTGCCAGGATCCTGGCCCAGAAGGTCGATGACCTTGCCGTCGATGGGGAAGTAGCCGGAGTTGTGGATGGTCTGGAAGCGGTACTCGGTCTTTGGCACGCCCTGCGGGCAGACAAACAGGAACTCCTTGTCACCAAACTTGGCAACGCTCGGGCACTCCCACATGTAGCCAAACGGGTTCTCGTCGTCCTTGTTGGTGGCGGAGCCGGCCATCTCCCACTTGATGCCGTCCTCAGAGCTGTACAGCAGCGCGCAGCCGTGGCTCTCCATGGTGCGGCAGCCCAGAAGCATCCAGAACTTGCCGTCCTGCTTCCAGACCTTGGGGTCACGCACGTGGTTGGAGGCGTAGGCGGGGTACTGGTCGTTGCACAGCACGGGGCGCTTCTCGCCCAGCGTGATGTGGCACTTGTCGCCGTCATCGGTGCAGACCACGAGGGTCTCGTTGGCCTTGCGTCCCTTGAAGTCGTAGTCAAAGCCCGCGGCGCGGCCGCCCGGCTCAAGCTCGTTGCCGGTGTAGTACAGCCACAGCTCGTCGCCCACGACGATGCCAGAGCCGGAGTAAGAGCCGTTCTTGTCGGTCTGGACGCTCGGCATGATGGCGCCGCCATGCCAGTACCACGTGGTCATGTCGGGGCTGGACCAGTGTCCCCAGCCATGGCCCATGTCCTTCGGCCAACGGGGCTCGTACTGATGGAAGATGTGATAGACGCCCTTGAAGTGCGAAAGGCCGTTGGGGTCGGTCAGGTTGCCGTCGGGCATCTGTAGGTGGTACTTAAGACGCCAGTTGTGGCTCGGGTCGAGCTTGTAGAGCATAGTCATGGGCTGGGTCCTCTCTCCTTGCTTGCGCTGTGTCGAGACATACGTCCTCTTGTGAGAACGATTCCACGTTAGGGGGTTGCGGGGCGGAAAAAGGCGTGATGAGCGCCGTGTTCGGCGGTTGGTTGGATTAATCCGCAGGCGGGTCGAGCTGTTGAGGCGATGGACGCGCAACCATGGTCGTCAGAACGCACATCATGTTCATCTGTCTGAAATAAAGCGTTGTTAGCATGTCCTTCCCTTTTTCCGACAGGGACAGAACGCGATGAGAGAGGAGTCAGTATGTGGACGAAGATTGGGTCGGAAGAGTTCTTTACGGGAACGCAGATGGAGTGGTTGGAGAACCTCCACAACTACTGGTATCACGGGGAGGACGATGAGATTCCCTATGTTCCCTTCACGGAGGACGAGGAGCTTGCGGCGGAGTGCGCAAGCCTCGCCGGCGAGATTTTGATGGACGAGGAGACGTTCATCGGAAGCCACCTCAGCGAGCACATGGATAAGGTGCGCAAGTACGCAAACCACGAGGTGTTCAAGCGCGTCGCGCTCATGAACCTCGAGTTTGGCGCCGCAAACGAGCTGCCCGCCTGCATCAACAAGCTGGGTGAGTGCTACTTCGAGGGGCTGCTGGTGCCGCAGGACGTTAAGAAAGCGATCGAGTACTTTACCGAGGGCGTCCGTCTGGGAAGCGCCGCCAGCGGCATCAACCTGGGGCGCATCTATGAGGAGGGGTTACTGGGTTCTGCCGATAGGTTGCGCGCCGCGCACGAGTACGGCCGCGCGGCCTTGATGGACAACAGCGCCGAGGCGCTGTGGCGTCTGGGCGACCTGATGGCGCAGGGCGATGACGAGCTGCATGACGTGCTCTGCGCGTACCACCTGTATCGCAAGGCGCAGGGCCATACCTGCAAGGGATCACTTGAGGCGTCGCGCGTGGCCCTGCGCCTTGCGCGCATGGTCTCAGAGCCCACGCTGGCCGACGCCGGCATCCCGTACGAGCCGATAAGAGCGCTTGGGCTCTTCCAGGCCGCCGAGCACGGGCTGCGTGTGTATCTGATGGGCCATGCACTTTCAGACACAGAGCGCCTGCGCTTTGACGTGCTGATTACGGAGGCCATTGACGGCCAGGAGCGCATGCGCCTCGCCTGTGCCTGCTAAGGAACGCGAGGCATCGCCGCACAAACGGGAAGGGCCCCGGTGCCTAGGCATCGGGGCCGTTTCGGTGAGTCACGGATGGCTCAGATGAGTGCTGGGACTAGTCCTCGGCGATCTCGGTGATGGCGCCAGTCGGGCAAGCGCCGATGCAGGCCTCGCAGCCAATGCAGGCGTCGCCGTTAACGACGGTGGCGGCGTCCTCAACCTCGATGACGCCCATCGGGCACGCGTCGGCGCAAGCGCCGCAGCCTACACACTCATCAACTTCGATTACGGGATGCATAGTTCTCTCCTTTGCGTTGTCCCCCAACAACAGATGGTATTTGCACAATAGCAAGAGGATGCGGTTTGGTGCAATGAGATTATGGGGAATTTCATAGGGACTGTGCGAATGGTAGATGTCGCGCCGCCACGCGCTCAGTCGGGCATGACGGTTTCCTTGGCCTCGACGAACCAGCGTGGCCCCTCGTACCAGAGGTAGGTCGCCTGGCCGCCGACGCGCACGGTATAGCGTATGCCCGTGCCACCGGTCTTCAGCGAATGCGCCTGCCGGCGGTCAAGCACGCGGTCGATGGCGTAGCGCCTTCCGTCCTCCCACACGATGGTGAGCGGGGTGACCTCGCCGGTCTCGTCGGTCTGCGCGACTACCGTGACGTAGCGCTTGGTTCTCCCTACGATGCCCTTCATGCCTTCTCACCTGCCAATCGTTTGCGTACGCAAGGTCACGCAAAAAAGCTGATGGGGTGGACCACGTTGTCGCGTTCGGGGTCGAGCTTGGAAAGGCGGGGGTCCGTCAGCTCGGAGAGGCGCTTCATGCAGCCGTTCCCAAAGCGATGCCGCAGGTCGTCTACCGTGCGGTCGAGCTGCAGGAGCTCTTGCCGCCGCGCCTGCTCGCCCATGAGGTCGAGCTGCACGGGCCCGCGCGCCGGCACGAGGTTTGAGGCGCGCACGCCAATGGAGCGCAGCTTGTCGCCGTGCGCGAAGTCCCAGTCATCCAGGAGCAGGTCAGACGCGGCGTGGCAGACCTCGCGCGTCAGCTGGGTGGCCCGCGGCAGCGTGGTCTGGCGGCTTCGCGAGGCAAGCGTCTTGAAGTCGCGGCCCGAGGCGCCGATGGTGCGCGCGGCCAGGCCGTGGGCACGCAGGCGCTGCGCGACGCTTTCTCCCATGAGCCAGATCACCTGCTGGGCCGTGCGCTCGTCCTCCACGTCGAAGGGCACGGTGATGCCGTTTCCTACCGACTTGATGACGCGTTCGCTCTCCCATTCCCGCGCCGTAAGCGAGCGGACGGGGGAGTAGTCCCTCCCTTGTGCGAACTCCTGGACCACCAGCCCCATCTTTCCCAGGGACTTCTTCAGCGCATAGCTGTCGGCGCAGGCGAGGTCGCCGATGGTGCGGATGCCCAGCCGTGCGAGCTTGCGGGTGGTGGCCGGCCCCACGTAGAGCAGGTCTTTGACGGGGGCGGGCCAGACTACCTCGCAGGCATTCTCGGGCGTGATCTCCATGAGGCCGTTGGGCTTGTCGTGGTCAGAGCCAAACTTGGCGAAGATCTTGTTCCAGCTGACGCCCACCGAGATGGTTACCCCCAGCTCCGAGCGCATGCGCTCAGAGATCTCGC
>DJXA01000049.1:0-2264 GCA_002449555.1 Atopobiaceae bacterium UBA7016
AGCCTCCGTCCTGAATGTCCGGCCCAGGGCTACCCCAACGTACACTCGCGTTCATCGGTCAGTCGCTCTCTGATAAACTTATCTATCCTGTGTTTGAATGACGCACCGCACCTTTGATGAGGAGAGAGCATGGCGACAGATGCCGTAGACCCCATCTTTGAAGAGGAGCAACAGCACCTCTCCGATACCTATGCCACGCTGCTTGCCATGCGCGACAGCCTCAGCGAGGAGCTTGAGACCAAGCACAAGGGCATCGCCCAAGACCTCATCGACATGAGCGAGGAAATCTCACTCGACTTTGTGGGCGCCGACGAGACGATGGAGACCCTTGCCGCCATTGAGACGCTCAACAGCGTCATCGACACCTACAACCAGTACCACGACTACACCGTTGACAAGGTGCGCCGCATTCTGCTTCTGCTCATGCAGCCATACTTTGCCAAGGTGCGACTGCAGATGCGGCCGGGGCGTCCCGCACGTGACGTGTACATCGGCGCAGCCGGCGTCACGGACGACCACAAGCGTCCGCTCATCGTCGACTGGCGAAGCCCCGTGGCCGAGACCTATTACAACCAGCAGATGGGCGAGACTTCCTACCAGGTTGACGGCAAGACGCGTACGGTCAACCTGGAGCTGCGTCGTCAGTTTGACATCACGCGCGACGTGCTCAACATGTACTTCGACACCACCGTCGCCATTCAGGACTCCCTGTTGCTTGGCGCCCTCAAGCGCCACCACACCGAGAAGCTGCAGGCCATCACGGCCACCATCCAGCGCGAGCAGAACGCCGTGGTACGCCATGACGACGTGCCCGCTTTGCTGGTCAACGGCATCGCCGGCAGCGGCAAGACCTCGGTCATGCTGCAGCGCATCGCGTTTCTTCTGTACCGTCAGCGCGAGACCCTCAACGCCAATCAGGTCTATCTGTTCACGCCCAACTCGGTCTTCGAGAGCTACATCGACACGGTGCTTCCATCGCTCGGCGAGTCGAACCCGCAGACGTTTACCTGGACAAGCTTCATGGAGGCGCAGGGACTGTCCGAGCGTTCGGACGGCGCCTCGACCAGCCCGGATGAGCTGCGTCGCCTTGAGGCGCTTGTGGGCGACCTCGTACTTGAGGAGGACGACCTGCGCGGCATATCCCTTGAGGGCACGTCGCTTCTCAAGCCAGCGCAGGTCAAGGCTTCGGTCAACAAGTTTTCGAAGTTCCCGGTGGGACCGCGCCTTGCCGCGCTGGTGAAGGACGACCTACACGACAAGCTTGACCGCCGCTTTGCGCAGCTCGCCAAGGACGACGAGATGCAGGAGGAGCTGCTCGGCCTTGACATGGACGACCAGATCGAGATCTTTGGCCGCACCATCGATGGCCCCGACGAGGAGGAGCTGCTCGCCTACACCGAGCAGTACGTGCAGCACCTCTACGGCTCTGCGCACGACCAGATCGAGCTGGGCACATGGCTGCGCATCGACCGCATCGGCATGCGCATGCTGGGCGTCAAGGCGCTGACCGCTGCCGAGTGGCTGTACCTCAAGCTGCTCATCTGCGGACCTTCGGAGCGCAACGCCCGCTACGTCATGGTTGACGAGGTCCAGGACTATACCGTCACGCAGCTCATGGTGCTCGCACGCTACTTCCCGCGTGCGCACTTCCTGCTGCTGGGCGACGAGCATCAGGCCATTCGCGAGGGAACGGCCACCTTCGCCCAGATAAAGGAGCTGTTCACCGAGACGCACGGAAGCATCGAGGAGTACCTGCTGCGCACGAGCTATCGCTCCTCCCCCGAGATTACGGAGCTCTTCGCCAGCCTTCTGGACGAGAGCGACCGCATCAACCTGAGCTCGGTCCGCCGCCCGGGCATCAAGCCCGAGGTCACCACCTGCACGGAGCGTGACGAGTACCTTGATGCGCTGCACCGCGCCGTTGAAGCTGCCCACGAAGGCGAAGGGCTGACAGCGATCATCACGGCCGACAAGGCCCGCAGGAGCTGGCTGCATCGACAGCTGGGCGACGCGGCCCGCTCAATCCACAAGGGCGACGCGCTACCCGCTACTGGTGTGGTGGTCATGGACCTTGAGCTTGCCAAGGGTCTGGAGTTTGACCATGCCATCATCCCCGACGCGCAGGAGCAGGTCTACCCTGACACGCCCCTGGCGCGCCGTAGGCTCTACACCGCCATCAGCCGCGCGATGCACAAGGTAACAATCTTCAGCCAAGGTCCACTGACGCCGCTGCTGGCGTAGTGCAACGCTGGGGGTAGCCCCTT
>DJXA01000049.1:2362-3783 GCA_002449555.1 Atopobiaceae bacterium UBA7016
AGGGGCTACCCCCAGCGTTGCACTGAAGTGTTTTTCAACTGAGGCAGCTGAACAGGGCGGGGTTCTGAAACCTCGTTCCTAAAAGTGTATAGGCGCATGGCAATTCGCCTTACCGTGATACAGTTTTGCAAGCACAAATACGGTCACGGAGAGGAGCCGCATCATGGCATTGCACATCGTCGAGGAGGCAGACCGCTGCCTCAACTGCAAGAAGCCCCTTTGCCAGAAGGGTTGCCCGGTAGGCACGTCCATTCCGCTGGTCATCCAGCTGTTCCGTGAGCGCAGGATGGATGAGGCGGGAGCGGTGCTCTTCCAGAACAACCCCATGAGCGCGGTGTGCTCGCTCATCTGCAACCACGGAGCGCAGTGCGAGGGGCATTGCGTACGCGGTAAGAAGGGCTCCCCCATCCACTTCTCGGCCATCGAAAACTACGTGTCGAGCACCTACCTCGAGCGTGTTCGCTTCGACAAGCCCGAGCCCAACGGCAAGCGCGCGGCCGTCATCGGCGGTGGCCCTGCCGGCATCGTCGCGGCCATGAGGCTCGCACAGATGGGAGTTTCCGTCACCATCTTTGACCAGAACCCCCGCCTCGGTGGCGTCATGCGCTACGGCATCCCCGAGTACCGCCTGCCCAAGCGCGTGCTTGATCGCTACCAAGAGATTCTCGAGGCTCTTGACGTCAAGGTGAGGCACAACACCGCCATCGGCGCGTCGCTCACCATCTCGGACCTGTTCCGCGACGGCTACGACACCGTCTTCATTGGCACGGGCACATGGCGCGCCCAGACGCTGGGCGTCTCGGGAGAGGCCGGCGGCAACGTGCTCTTTGGCCTGGACTACCTTATGAGCCCCGAGACGGCTGAGCTGGGCGAGCGCGTGGCGGTCATCGGTGCAGGCAACACCGCCATGGACGTGGCGCGTACCGCCATCCGCCAGGGTGCCAACCAGGTCACGCTCTACGCGCGCAGCAAGCACATCTCCGCAAGCTCCGACGAGCTTGAGTATGCGCAGCTCGACGGCGCCGAGCTGGTGCAGGGTAAGGCCATCTGCGAGATCAACGAGACGGGCCCCGTGTTCAAGACGGCCATCTTCGACGAGGACGATCGCGTCGTCGGCTACGAGGAGGAGCTCGACCAGGTGGAGTGCGACACGGTCATCGTCGCCGTCTCGCAAAAGCCCAAGAACAAGCTCATCCTGACGACCGAAGGCCTTGAAGGCGATGACCGTGGCCTGCTCATCGTTGACGAGCATGGCATGTGCACGGTTCCGGGCGTCTTCGCCGCAGGCGACGTGGTCACAGGTCCCAACACCGTGGTGCACGCGGTTGCCGCAACGAAGGTCGCCGTTGACGGCATGATCGCCTACATGGGTCTCGGTAACGCCTAGCGCGCCTCTCAGCGCAACGTTGGGGGTAGCCCCT
>DJXA01000049.1:3887-10778 GCA_002449555.1 Atopobiaceae bacterium UBA7016
AGGGGCTACCCCCAACGTTGCGCTGTCCACTGACTGTTAGCCGAGGTCCTCGCCGTTCGTAGCGAGCACGCGCTGATACCAGAAGAACGAGTCCTTGCGAACGCGATGCAGGTCGCCAGCGCCGTCGTCGTTACGATCGACATAGATGAAGCCGTAGCGCTTCTTCATCTGGCCCGTGGTGAACGCCACCAAGTCGATGGGGCCCCACGTGGTGTAGCCAAACAGGCGAACGCCGTCCTCCATGACCGCGGCGCGCAGGTTCTGAATGTGGCGACGCAGGTAGTCGATGCGGTACGGATCGTGCACGCGCTCCTGCCCGTCCTCAACCACCAGCTCGTCAATGGCGCCCAAGCCGTTCTCCACGTCAAAGAGGGGCACATCATAGCGGTCGTTGAGCACGTTCACGAAGTAGCGGTACCCCTTGGGGTCGATCTGCCAGCCCCACTCCGAGGCCTCGATGTAGGGGTTCTTTACGCTGGAGATTAGGTTGCCCGCAAGGTTGGCCTCCACCTCATGCGTGGTCACGACGCTGGAGCTGTAGTACGAGAAGGCCAGGAAGTCGGCGGTGCCTGCGGCCAGCACCTCCGCATCCTGGGCAAACGTTGAGGTGTCCACGCCAAACTCGTCCCAGATGCGCGGCGCGAAGTCGGGATAGGCGCCACGCACCATGGTATCCGCGCAGTAGGCGAAGCCGTCCTGGAACGCCTTGTACGCCGCAAAGACGTCTTCGGGGTCGCACGTCAGCGGATAGATGCACATGCCCGCAATCATGCATCCCACCTTGATGTTCGGGTCAATCTGGTGCGCTGCCAGAACGGAGCGCGCCGCAGCAACCATCTGGTTGTGAATCTTGACGTAGTTCTCAGGCGTGTTGCGGAAGTGCGTGAGCACGTTGATCTCGTTGAAGGTAAGCCACTTGTCAATGAGACCCTGGTACGCACTAAAGCAGGTAGTAGCGAAGGCGACAAACTCGTCAATCATGGCCCGATTGGTCCAGTCGCCATAGGTCTTCTCAAAATACACCGGCTCATCGTACTTATAGAGCGTGATGACAGGGTCCATGCCCAGCTCGCGGGCATAGGCAAACACTTGGCGGTAGAACTCAACGCCCTCGGCGTTCACACCGCCGGCAACGCCCTGCGGATAGATGCGTGCCCAGCTCACCGTGGTGTTAAACGTGGTGAAGCCCATCTCGGCAAAGAGGTCAAGGTCCTCCTTCCAGTGGTGGTAGAAGTCCGAGGCCTCGTGGTTGGTATAGGCGATGTCGTCAAAGAGCTCGTAGCGGGCGCCCTCGGGCAGTTTGTCGAACTGCTGCATCACGCCACGGCTACCATCAGCCGCGCGGTAGTACACCGGCCGAAGGCCGATTCCCGCATCGGGCCCAGCATAGTCGATCTGCACGGGAGACTTGCCTCCCTCGTCCCAACCGCCTTCGACCTGCGCCGCGCTGATCGAACCGCCCCACAGGAAGTCCTTCGGAAACTCGTGCGCCATGCGTGCTCCTTTCAAGTAGTTAATCGATTACACTACCCATGCTACGACATGCTGTGCGAAAGTTATTTCCAAAGTCATTTCCAGAATCTCGCTCATGACCCCCGAGTACGAGGAGCTACGTATGGCCATACTCGACACGCTTCGCCGCAAGAAGGACTTCACCGGCACCGAAGAGGCCTTGGCCGACTACATCCTGGGGCACGCTGACGATGTCGCCGAGATGAGCATTGCGCAGCTGTCCAGCACGGCGCATGTGTCGAACGCCGCCGTCGTGCGCTTCTGCCAAAAGGTGGGCGTAGACGGATATCGAGCCTTTCGCATCGAGCTTGCGCGTGAGCTCGAACGCGCCCGCACGCAGCTCTACGACATCAATCCCGATCGTCCATTTCTTGCTGAGGCAAGTACCAAAGACGTGGTCAGCTCCATCGCCGCCCTATCCAAGCAGGCCATCGACGAATCCTACGCTCTGCTCTCCATGCACGACGTTCGTAAGGCCGCTCGCTTGGTCAGCGAGGCTCGTCGCGTTGTCCTCTACGGCGTCGGCGACACTCGCATCTCGCTTACCAGCTTTTCCAATCTGCTCATCAAGCTGGGCATCATTTGCATTGAGGGCGACCAACTGGGAGACAACCTCGTTGTCGCCAACTTCCTCGGCCCCAGTGACCTGGCCATCTTTGCCTCATACTCTGGCCTCACCATCGAAGACCGCAAAAGGGAGCTGGCCGCCATGCGCAGCCAGGGGTGCAAGGTCATCTTCATCACGGCGGACGAGACCATCACGAGCCGCTTTGCCAACCCAGAATGCTTGTTGCTGCTTCCCAACGCAGAATCGCGCAAAGAGCGCATCGCTACGTTCTACTCGCAGGAGTGCTTCCGGTTTGTGCTCAACAGCCTGTATGCCGAGATATTCAGCCTCAAGTGGGAAGACAACATGCGTGAGCAGCGACGATATGTCTCAAGCACCAACTGGTAGACGCACACGTCTGGGCCAGGCATGCGGTTTCGTGCCTGGCCCAGACGCGTGCGCAGCCATGCGCTAGCCCCAAATGTCTTCGAGCGCGTCCTCGAGGACCTCGTAGTCCGTTCGCCCGTCAAGCTCTTGCTGTATCTTCTTCGCCAGGTCGATGCGGTCAGTGATGATGAGGTCCGTATCGCGCGTAAGGAACGTCTTGATGCCGGTCTCGGTGTTAACCGTCCACACACCCACCTTCTTCCCGGCGTCATGCACCTGCGCGATACGGTTCTCGGTGCACAGCTCCTCCTCCATCAAGAGGTAGTCGCACGTCATACGCGAGACATCACCCACCGAGACGAAGAAGAGCAGGCCCGTGTCAAACTCGGGATACGTCTTCTCTGCATACTCGATGACGTCATACTTGAGCGAGATGAGAACCACGTCCTGCACGCAGTCCTTCTCGCGCACCATGGCCACGACGTCATCGACCATCTGCTTGTCAGCGGTTGCGCCCTTCAGCTCGATCAGCAGTCGTTCACGCCCCTTGATGATGTCGAGCATCTCTTCCAGCGTCGGCACCTGCAAGGTCTCGCCCGAGCCCGTCGTGTCCTTAAGCTTCAGGGCTCTGACTTCCTCAAACGTCATGTCCTTCGGAGCACGTTCCTCACCAGCAAGACGGCGGAAGGTGTCGTCGTGGTTGATCACGTAATAGCCGTCCAGCGTGCGCTGCACGTCAATCTCACTTGCATAGCAGCCTTGCTCAATGGCCACCTCAAGCCCCTCAAGCGAATTCTCGGGCGCCAGGGTTCCCGCCGCACGATGGCCCACCACCCCTGCGGGATCGTGCGTGAACAGCACGTCAAAGAGGATGCCCACGCCAAGCGAGAGCAGCGATATCCCGACGAGCCAAAGAATCATGGCCCAGATTTTTCTGAGGTAGGCGTGACGGCGCTGACGAGCAGGCCAAAGCTCACGCTTTCCATGTGCCAACTCGTCATAGCAGCGCGTGAAGCGCAGCATGATATACGAATTGCCCAGCAGCGCCATGATCGAGCAGAAGAACGAGCCAAAGAGCACCGTAAAGCTTGAGACGACGCGATAAAGCATTAGATTGTATTGCGCATCAGTCAGCTCAGCGCTGCCCGCAAGATCTTGAAGGGTGACCTCCGCATCGGCCACCTTTGGCCACAGTTGTTCAAGGTAGATGGCTGGGCCGATCCTGAGCAACACGAGGAGGAACACCGTGAAAGCCGTCCAAAACAGGAAAGCCGGAACCATGGCACCCAGGAGCTGAAGCCAATGCTCCCGCACGGCCCTTCGCGACCAATGCCGCGCCTCGGACGGCGTCAACCCATCGATAAGCATGGCATGGATGACAAAGATGTGCGCAACTCCCACCGCCACCATCACCGCAATGAGCAGCACGTAGGCGACGCAGTACATCGGTGTGGAAAAAATGACGTCAGAGATAAAGTGAGGGATGTACAGGCTGTTGGTCACGCTGACCGAGAAGCCCACACCGCAGAGCGGTGCCGCCACGAGAACATAGAGCAGGACGGGGGCACCGCGAAGCGTGAAGAAGCGCTTCAATGATAGGAGGGCCCGCTTCAAGGTGGCAAAAACCTTCACGGGACGCCCGTACAGAACGTCATTGCACGCATACACGCCAGCGAAGACCTCAACTGCCACGGCAATGGGAAGGAGCACGAGCCACAGCAGCAGGATGAGAATACCCTGCCATGTGGCGACGAACTGCGACAGATTCGCGGACGTGATGGGCGCGCCCAACGACCCCACGAGCGCGTTCGTGGCCGAACCGGCTAGTCCGAGAACGAAGGAGAGCAGCGAACCCGCTACGAACTGGAAGGTCCAAAACTCGGGCAACGCCTGAAAGCCCAACCGCCTGAACCCGACCATCCGCCGGGGACGGTCAGAGCTTTGTGGCATATCAGGCGTTTCGAACTCTTCTCTGGTTTCAGGCTCCTTCTTGAAGTGCTTACCTTTGTGGTCGGTGCGACCCATACAAACTCCTACAACATGAGACGCATGGGAACATGCGTATAGCGATCATCCTCGAAGCCAAGCGAACGATAGAGGGGGTAGCCGTCCTCCGTCGCATGAAGCTCAAGCACATCGAGTGCTCGAGCCCTGGCGTCTTCGATCAGCAGGTCCATAACGCGACGGGCGAGCCCTTGCCTACGATGCTCGGGGACGGTGTACACATTGAAGAGCACGCCCGTGTGCCCATGTGGGAAACGGGGGCTGGGCGGCTTCTCAACAAGCAGCAGCCATGCGCATGCCGCAATGTCGCCGCGTTGCTCGTCGCGCGCCACAAAGACATGCAGCGTACGGCCGAGGTGATAGCGCAGGTAGTTGGGCACCTCAAAAGACAGCTCGGCGATCTGCTCGTTTGAGAGCTGGCCATAGTCAGCCGTCAAGTACCCAACGCGTAGGTCCACCAGCTGGGGAATGTCTGCAACGGTTGCCGCCTCGATGCGATACGCCATAGTCAATCCCCTCCTGCCTCTCAATACGTTCATGTGTAGCGTAGCATGGAAGCGATTCTGGATACCGCCAAATTGCGTCCAGCCGCAACGTTTCAACCACTATCATGAATTCATGGCACATTACACGGCAGTGGAGAGGAACACACAGTGGCATTCAAGAAGCTTGCAATTGGCAACGACCACACCGCAGTCGAGATGAAGAACGAGATCATGGCCTACCTTGAGGAAAAGGGCTATGAGGTCGTCAACGTGGGGACCGACAGCCCCGAGCGCTTCAACTATCCCGTCTCTGGCTACAAGGTAGCCAAGATGGTGGTGTCCGGCGAGGTGGATGGCGGCATCCTCATCTGCGGAACTGGCGTGGGCATCAGCCTCGCAGCCAACAAGGTCAAGGGCATCCGCGCGGTGGTGTGTTCCGAGCCGTATTCCGCACGTCTCTCGCGCATGCACAACAACACCAACATAGTGGCCTTCGGCGCGCGCGTCATCGGCGTCGAGACCGCTAAGGACATCGTGGACGCGTGGCTCGGTGCCGAGTACGAGGGCGGACGTCATCAGGTGCGCGTTGACATGCTCGCCGAGATCGAGGAGACCCAGGCACTGAAGGCTGCCGAGGAGTAAGCCACCTGCGACCCATACAAGTGGGACAGGCACCGTAGTTCGGATTTGAGGAAATCCGAACTACGGTGCCTGTCCCACTTGTATGGGTCGCGTCCTGGAGGCCTGAAACAAAAGTCCCGCGTTTTACCCGCGGCACCCCATCATCACCGAAAAACACTTCCCAAAGCGAAGTTCAAGCCACTGCACACCGCCTTTGCACCGTATTCTGTAATCGTCACAAACCACCAACAGATGACGAAAAGGAGACCCGCAATGGCAGAGCGTATCGTCAACATCGGCTTCATTGGCAACGGCAAGGGCGCCAACCGCTATCACATTCCCTTCTCGATGGCTCTGCCTGAGAAGTTCCGCGTCAAGACGGTGTATGCGCGTCATCTGGGCGGTCCGTGGCCCGCGCTTGACGGCGTGGAGTACACCACCGATCTTGAGGCCATGCTCTCCGACCCCGAGATTGACGTCGTCGAGATCTCGACGCCGCACAACACCCACTATGCCCTCACTAAGCAGGCGCTTGAGGCAGGAAAGCATGTGGTGTGCGACAAGGCCTTCGTAGGCACCGTTGCCGAGGCCGAGGAGCTCTATGCGCTGGCCGCGGCAAAGAGCGTCACGGTCCAGTGCTACCAGAACCGTCGTTTTGACTCTGACCTGCTTACTGCCAAGAAGGTCATGGAGTCTGGCAAGCTTGGCCGCGTGTTTGAGATTGTCACCCACTACGACTACTGGCGCGAGGAGTATCTGCGCTACGCCAAGGAAGGCGCATACGACCGCCTGATGGGCATCTGCTACGGACACGCCTGCCACAGCGTTGACCAGCTCATCTCTTGGCTGGGCATCCCCGACCGCTGGCATGTCGAGACGCGCCAGCTGGGCGGCGAGGGCCATCCCGAGACCTACTATGACTTCGACCTCTATTACGACGAGCTGGGAATCAAGGCGACCGCCGCATCCAACTATCACGCTGCCATCCAACGCCCCAGCTTTGAGGTGTACGGTGAGCGCGGCACCTTCATCAAGGTTGAGAAGGACCAGCAGGAGCGCGACCTCAAGAAGTTCTATCTTCCGGCCGGCCACCCCGACTTTGGCCTGGACACACCCGACCAGTGGGGGTTCCTGCGCTACTACGACGAGGACGGAACCATGCACCAGGAGCGCGTCGAGACCGTCCGCAGCACCTATTCTGGCTTCTACGAGGCGCTGTACGAAACGCTCGTCAATGGCGCACCGCAGCTCGTAAAGCCCGAGGAGACCATCACGCAGCTACGCATCCTCGAAGAGGCGACCAAGGACCTGAAGTAGAAGCAGCGTCACATCCCC
>DJXA01000049.1:10926-11290 GCA_002449555.1 Atopobiaceae bacterium UBA7016
TCGGAACCGGAATGATCGCCCAGATGGTTGGCCCCAACATGGCATCGTGGGGAATCGAGGTGACGGCTGTGGCTGGCACTCCCAACACGATGGACCAGATCAACGAGCTTGCTGACAAGCTGGGCGCCGCCGGCCGTTACACCGATTACCACGACCTCATTGCCGACCCCGAGGTTGATACCGTCTACGTCGCCGTTCCCAACTTCCTGCACTACGCCGTGAGCGAGGCTGCCTTGGTTGCGGGCAAGGACGTGGTGTGCGAGAAGCCGCTCGCCTCCAACGAGGTCGAGGCCGCGAAGCTGGCCGCCATTGCCAAAGAGCACAAGCGCTTCCTGTGGGAGGCTGTGGTCACCACGCGCCAGCC
>DJXA01000103.1:0-2588 GCA_002449555.1 Atopobiaceae bacterium UBA7016
AGGTGGTCAACTACCTGCAGGCCAACGGCTTTGACGTCTACATGATGTCCGGCACCGACCGCCTCATCATGCGCGGCATCTTCAGCTCTGACCTGTGCCCCGTCAACATTTCGCTCGACCACGTCATGGGTTCCGACGAGTACCTGGTTGGCTCCAACCAGGGCGAGGAGGACGGCCTTGACTACACCTTTGGCCAGGACGAGAAGCTGGTGCTGAGCGGCGACTTCATGATGAAGACCCTCAAGGAGAACAAGGTCTACATCATCCAGCGCGAGATCGGCAAGCAGCCGGTGCTCTCCTTCGGCAACAGCTCTGGCGACTTCGCCATGGACAACTACGCGCTCTCCAACCCCAACTACAAGTCCGCCGCCTTCCAGCTCTGCTGCGACGACCTTGAGCGCGAGAACGGCAACCAGTCCAAGGCCGACTCGATGTACGCCGACTGCGAGGCCAACGGCTACATCCCCGTGTCCATGAAGAACGACTGGACCACCATCTATCCCGAGGGCGTTGTCTACACTGGCGCCCAGGAGGCTGTGGCTGACGCAGCGTAAAGCTCATAAACCCACAAACCGCCAAAGGAGGGGACGGTCGCAGATGCGGCCGTCCCCTCTTCTATGCATAGACTGTATCGTGGGCTAGTCCCATACCGCAGAGCCTAGAGGTGATAGGCCTCGCCGCGCAGGGCAGCCTCCAGCCACTTGGCCACGCCGTCCCCGGCGATGTCGTCAACGACGCAGTCGGCGATGGCCTTCACCTCGTCGGAGGCGTTGCCGACGGCCACGAAGGTGCCGACGTACGGACGCATGGGCAGGTCGTTGCCCGAGTCACCGAAGCACACCAGCTGGCTCTTGTCCAAGCCGAGCTGGGTCATCACCCACTCGATGCCCGACCCCTTCTCGACGCCCAAGAGCGTGATCTCGATCTCGGTGGGCGTCACGACGGCAATCTGCAGGTCGCCACGGGCTTCGAGCTGGGCCACGCAGCGCTTGAGGTCCTCCTCGGTATCAAAGCAGGCGCCCATCTTCTCGACGAAGTTGGTCTCGTCATCCACGAACTCAAGCGCCGGGGTAATGTCGTCGACGATGAGCTTGTTCTTCTGGCTGGTGATCTCGAGGCTCAGGGCCTCGTCCGTCAGTCGATCGCTGTTCTCCACGCGATGAACGGCCTGCGTCATGTACGACACGAGGCGGTTCTCGAAGTAGGCACTGATGGAGGTCAGGCAGTTGAGGCCGGCGCCTTCCTCGTGCAGCCAGGACGCGAGCTCGAGGGCCGTCTTCTTGGGGATAGCCTTTGAGAGCAGGTGGTTGCCCAGAGGGTCAATGATCTGGCCTCCGTTGACGGTGATGAAGAGGTCCATGCTGCCGTACTTGAGGACGTCAGGCACGATGGGGAAATTGCGCCCCGTGCAGACAACGTTTACGCATCCGGCGCGCGTCGCGTTCTCCATGGCGGCAATAGTGCGCGGCGAGATGTACTCGAGGTTGAGGATGGTGCCATCGAGGTCATAAAACGCCGCACCGATGCCGTTTGGACACTGAGGATTTGCTGGAAGCATCGCTTGCTCCTTTATGAGTGGGTCACCTCGTAGGTGTGGTCCTTCAGGTTGGCAGTGAGCTGAGCCCACGCGTCGCCGGATGTGCGGCGCATGGTGAAGGTGCCGTCCTCGCTGCAGGTGACCTCAAGTTCGCCCTCGATGTCAAAGGCGGGGTGCGTGTTGCGCAGCTCCATCAGGCGCAGCAGCTCCTTCACCACCGGGCGCTCAACCTCGCCGGCAATCTCTTCCTTGCTGTAGTAGTGACGATTGATGTTGCGGCCTTCCTTGGTAGACTCGAGCAGCTCGAGGTCGTTCTTGCCGGCGAGCAGGCCCACGTAGTAGACCATGGGGATGCCCTTGGCAAACATCTGGATGGCGCGGGCGAGGTCATACGCCGCGTCATCGTTGCCCAGCGCGCTGTAGTAGGTGGTGTTCACCTGGTAGATGTCCAAGTTGTTGTAGGCCTCGGTGTTGTAGATCTTCTTGACGTTGGCACCCTCGGAGAACATCTTCTCCTTGACCCAGTCGGTCTGGTCGTCGGGCAGGAGATCCTTCACGTCGACGATGCCCAGGCCGTCGTGGGTGTCCAGCGTGGTGAACTGGTGCTTGGGGCTCATGTCCAGCCAGCGCTTGAGGTACTGGCCGTCGCCGGAGTACAGGGCGTGCAGCGTCAGCACGGGCAGCGCGAAGTCGTACACCCAGTAGCCCATCTCGGAGACCTTGAACTGCATGGTGTAGTGCTCGTGGATCTCGGGCAGCACCATGATGTCGGCACCGAGCACGTCCTGCATGGCGTTGAGCAGGTTGCTCGTGTCGGGCTGCTCGAAGAAGCAGCTGCCGCCCGCGCGCTTGCAGGCGTAGGCGAAGGCGTCGAGGCGGATGATGGACGCGCCGTTGGCGGCCATGTTCTCGAGCGTCTCGGTGAAGAAGCGCTGGGCGCGCTCGCTCTTGACGTTAATGTCGATCTGCTCCTCGCCGAAGGTGCACCACACCTTCTCGGTGGTGCCGTCGGCAAACTCGGCCTCGACGTAGGGCGCGCGCGGCTTGCGCT
>DJXA01000103.1:2742-4743 GCA_002449555.1 Atopobiaceae bacterium UBA7016
CCTTGTAGCGGATGAAGAAGTCGGCGAACTCGCTCTCGTCCTTCTTGGCCAGGAAGTCCTGGAAATAGGGGCTCTGGCGGCTGATGTGGTTGATCATGAAGTCGAACATCAGGTAGCGGTCATCGCCGATGGCCTTGACGTCGTCCCAGTCGCCGAAGTCGGGGTCGACGATGTCGTAGCGCATGGGGGCAAAGCCGCGGTCAGCGCTCGAGGGGAAGAACGGCAGGATGTGCACGCCGCCCACCGCCTTGTCCAGATGGGTGTCGAGCACCTCCTTGAGGTCAGCCAGGTTCTCGCCCAGGCTGTCGGCATAGGTGATGAGCATGCACTTGTTGGAAAGCTTCATGTGGGCTCCTTACTTCGTCTCTTTCTTGCACTGCTTCAACCCGCTGAGCCTGGCGCGGGTGGCCCGATGGGCGTCGCGCAGGCTCAGCGGAGTCGATACCTAATGAGGGATGGTCTGGTTCCAGCCAGGCATCGCGAGGATGGGCGCCTGACTCGCCGCCTGCTCATACATCTGAGCCATGGTGTTCTCCATGGGATAGGCAACGCCCTGCGCGTCGAAGGTGCTGACAACGTCGAGGTCGGCCTTCTCGGGCCCAAACCAGCGCGAGGCAAAGGTCTCGGCCCCGTTGTTGGCAAAGATCTCGATGGCTGAGCCGTCCACAAGTATCCGCAGGTCACTGAGGGTGTCCAGCGGAATAGAGCGGTCCTTGCGCCCTGCCGCCGAAGCCTCGTCCAGATAGCGGATGCCCAAGCGCCCCTGCTCAAAGAACACCTCGAAGCTGCTGTCCAAGGTGAGGGCGCCTTCGCCTCGCACGTCCGTGAGCACGATGTCCGCAAAGCGCCCTTCCACCGTCGCGGCGCCCTGCAGAACGTGCGCCTCGCCGCGCAGCGCCTCCAGCTCCTCTGCGGGATTCTGCAACAGGCGGCCGTCGGAGCGGCGGGTGACCACGCGTGGCACGGTCATGCAATGCCACCATTCAAGGCCGTCGGGGACGCTCGTGTAGTTGTCGTCGAAGGTGCCCATCCAGCCAACCAGAATCGTGCGGCCCGCGTCGTCGACGAAAACCTGAGGAGCATAGAAGTCGTGACCATAGTCCCACTGTACGAAGGTACGCTCGTCGACAACGAGGGTGTCGATGAGACGCTGGCCTTCTGGCAGCTCGAAATAGCCCGGCGTCCAGCGATTGAACCAGCGGTCCTGCAGGCGCGGCAGACCCTGAGGCGAGATGGCCAGGTACTCGCGCCCGTCGAGGCGCACGATGTTGGGGCACTCCCACACGAAGCCAAACGAGTACTCGGAGTCGACGAAGTGGCGGAAGGTCCAGTTGATTCCGTCGTCGAGGTCGGACTCGTAGAGCAGACACATGCCGCGGTTGTCGATGTGGCGACCACCCAGGAGCATCTGACGCTTGCCGTCCTGCTCCCAGACCTTGGGGTCGCGCACGTGGCAGGTGCACTCCTCGGGGTAGTCGCTGTTATGCATCAGCACCTGACGCGGACCCATGCGCAAGGCTCCTTCAGGGCCCTCGGGGTCGGGCTCGGCGAGGCAGGTGATGGTGTTCTGCTCGCGACCGGCGTAGACGTAGTCGAAGTCCTTGGGGCTGTGGCCCAGCACGGGAGCGACCACGTTGCCCGTGTAGTAGATGCGCAGCTGGTCGCCACCATCGGGTGCGGCACCCTTTTCGACAAACGCGCTGCCCGAGAACACGCCGTGACGGTCTTCGGGAATCGAGGGCTGCAGGGGCACGCCGTCGTAGGTCCAATGAAGCAGGTCAGGCGAGGAGTAGAGCCCCCACGCCTTCTGGTCAACGGTGGGCCAGTTGTGATCGTACTGGTAAAAGAAGTAGTAGCGGCCGCGGAACTGGCTAAGACCGTTTGGGTCGTTGAGCCAGTTGCGCGGCGAGCGGAGGTGGAAGCCGAGCTCCCAGCTTTGGTTGGACATCGGGTCGCTCCTGTCGTGCTGTGTGACCAGTTATTGATGAGGATAGGCCACAT
>DJXA01000098.1:0-3727 GCA_002449555.1 Atopobiaceae bacterium UBA7016
GTCATGACCGCCACGATGATGAAGTCCAGCACCGATTTGACGGCAAGTAACGCATAGTCGCCAAGGATGCCGTCCTGGATGGCACCGACGATGGCCATGGCACCCACGCACACCGTGAGCGACGTGGTGACAAACGCGTTGACGAAGCCATGGTCTCCCGCGTTGCCCGTCTTGATCTTGAGCCACTCACCGAAGCGCTCGAAGGCACGCTCGATACCAATGAGCTCGCCGACCACCGTGCCAAGCGCGAGGCAGAGCACCACGAGCATGGACTTGCCACTGGCAAGTGCGCCCTGATCAATCTGCAACATGCCTTCCATAGCACCCGCAATGGCAATGAAGAGGACGCTGATGCCCGACGCCTTGTTGAGTGACTCGCGCTGCTCGTCGTCGAACAGCTTGCCCACGACTCCACCGAGCAACCCGCCCGCGACGACGGCGCCCGTATTGATGAGCGTACCAAGACCGACCATGACTCCTCCTCGACTGCGTGCAGCCGAGGATTATAGCGCACCGCGCCACCTGGCCGGACCCCTTGGCGCACCTGCATCAGCATTGCAACCAACGAACCAGAAGGTGGGACCCTCTGGTCCACCTGCATCAGCATTGCAACCAACGAACCAGTAGGTTGGACCCTCTGGTCCACCTAGCGGCTCAGCGGCTCGAAGTCCACGTTTACCGAGTTCTTTCCGCAGACCTCGGCCAGGTTGGTGACGTCGTCAATCTTGCCCACGCGCTGGTACTGATAGCGGTCGTTGTCAAAGGTCTCATAGAAGAGCACCAGGCAGTCGCCGCCGTACACCATGAGGTCTCCCGCTTCGATGGTGGTGGGTAGGTACTCCTCGCCGTCAAACGACTCGCCCGTGTAGTTGTACTTCTCGTTGCCGTGCAGCTCCTCCATGTGAAGCGACAGCGGCAGGCGCTCCAGCATCTGCTGGCCCGCAACGCCATCATCAAGGGTGGCAGTGAACGGCGTACCGTTGATAATCACCGATATCTGCATGGGATTGACCTCCTCTTGCGCCATGGGCTCGGATTCCTCCTCAGGCTCAACCTCACCCTCAGCCGGTTCGTCCTCGGTTACTTGGAAATCAACCTCGACCTCCTGAGGCGCATCGTCCTTCTTCCCGCACCCCGCAAGCGCCAGCGCCGCAAACCCGGCACCCTGCAGCAGCTCTCTTCTTGTCAGCATGGCCATCCTCCCACTCAAGCGCCACTCATCCACAGCATACGCCAAGGCAACCTAACAAACAAAGCACGTATATTGCAGTCGTCTGTTCTATCTGTTATAGTGCTACTAGAACAACCAGAACAAAAGGAGACTGTATGCTCCTACGAGTAGACCTCACCTCACAAGAGCCCATTTACCTGCAGATACGTTCGCAGATAGTCCACGCAGTTGCCTCGGGCGAGCTTGAGGCCGGCGACGCCCTCCCCAGCGTGCGCTCTCTTGCTGGCGACCTCGGCGTCAACATGCACACCGTCAACAAGGCCTACGCGGTCCTGCGCGACGAGGGATACGTGATCATGCGCGGACGCAGTGGCGCCTACATCGCGGACCGGCCCTCTGCCCTCACTCCCGAGCGCGCCGCAAGCGACCGACAACGCCTCGCACAGGCCCTGCGCCGCCTCGCCCTCGAGCACAAGGCACAAGGCGGCACGCTCGAGTCATTCGCCGCCGCGGCAGCCGAACAGGCGGCACGCGTCTTCGCCACAGGCGACAGCCTCTAACCATTCAAAGGAGCATTTCGATGAACCTCATCTATCTCACGTTCTGCACCATGGTGCTGTTTGTCGGACTCATCCTCGCCGTTACCCCGTGGCTCATGCCACAGACCGAGTGCTTCTCCGTCACCGTCCCCCACGGCGCCCGGAAGGAGGAGCCGCTCCGGAGCTTCATGCGCAGCTACACCCTCTGGATGGCCGCGCTCACCGCGGTTTGCACGCTTGCTTGGCCCGTTGCGCTCACGGTGAGCCCCGTTGACCTCACCACCCGGTCGGGAGAAGCCGCGCTCACGCTGCTCTTGCTCGTCACCATCTTTGTGCCCCTCATCGCCTCCTTCGCGCTTATGCTGCACTTCCGTGCCCGCGTGCAGGCGGTCAAGCAGGAGCGCGGTTGGGTGCCCGAGCATGCGGCCGCTGCGGCCTTCGTGGGCACGGAGAGCTTCCCCAAGCCGCTCTCGCTCGCCTGGAACCTCCTCTACCTGCCGCTTATTGGTGCTCTCGCCTTCTTCACGCTTACGCACTATGACCAGTTCCCCAGCCAGATTCCCATGAACGTGGACCTTGCGGGCAATGTGACCTCAACGGTTCCCAAGAGCCTCCTCTCCGCGCTCTTCCCAACCTTCTTCCTCGGATTCATGGGCGCGGTATTCACCCTCGTGCACTGGGGGACCATCCACTCCAAGAAGCCCATCGACCCAGCCGCACCGGCTACCTCGGCCCTGGCCTACGCCACCTTCGCACGTGTGCAGAGCATCATGATGGTGGTAGGAGGCCTCATGGTTTCCGGCGTGACGGCAGTCCTTATCCTTGCCAGCTCGCTCGGTGCGGTCTCAATGGCCGCGGCCGCGATGATCACCACAATCGTTACCCTCGCCTTTGTCGCCGCGATCACCATCATCTCCCTCGTGATGGGACAGTCCGGGTCGCGGCTCTTCGCTGACACCTCGTCTGCGGGCATGTCCCGCGATGATGACGAGCACTGGCTGCTGGGCACCATTTACTGCAACCGCGATGATCCCAGCATCTTTGTTCCCAAGCGTTTTGGCATCGGCTGGACCAGCAACATCGCGCGCTGGGAGACCTGGGCGCTCGTGGCCGGCATCGTTGCCCTTACAGCTTTGCTCCTCGTGCTCACTACCGTGCCGCTCATGTAGTAAAACGAGCACCTGGGGCTGTATCAAAAGCCCCTGAACAGATGGCCCGCAATCACAGAATCGGCTGTGGCTGCGGGCCATCGTTTGTGCGCAAGGGGCGGAACAAGCCCTACACCGCAAGCGCGTAGGCCATCTTGCGGATGTTGTGGCCCATCGCGACCATGCGCATCTCGTGGTCGACCTTCTCGAGCCCGCGCAGGAGGAACCGCCTGAAGCCCCAGTTGCGCTTGATGTCGCCGAAGATGGTCTCGACGTCCACGGACCTGCGCCTGCGAAGCATCGAACCGCGCTCGGCGTGCAGCATCTCCGACGTCCTCCCCTTGAAGGCGTCGAGGGTGGGGTTCACGCGCAGGACGCGCACCGCCCCCGGGTCCTTCGACCTGAAGCACCTCCCGCGCAGGGGGCATGCCGGGCAGCCCTCGCCCACGTACACCCTGGTGGTTGACTCGCAGCCCAGGTCGGTCCTGGTCGCCTCCTCCCTCCGGAACGAGAGCGTGTGCCCCTCCGGGCACGCGTACGCGTCGGCCTCCCCGTCGTATGCCCAGTTGGCAGGCCTCATCGGGTCCTCGCGCCACCTGGAGTTCCTGCACTCGCGGAAGAACTCGTTGTGCTTGACGTAGGCGTCGCACCCGCGCTCCTCCAGCCACGCGTAGTTCTGCTCGGAGCCGTAGCCGGCGTCGGCGACGACCTCGGAGGGCAGGTGGCCCATGGTCCCCTCGGCGTGCTCCAGGTGGGGGACCATGCACGCGGTGTCGCCGGGCCTCTGGTGGCAGGTGACGTCGAGTATGAACTGGCCCTCGGTGCCGGCCTGCACGTTGTATCCGGGCTTGGTCTGGTTGGTGAGGGAG
>DJXA01000098.1:3810-16517 GCA_002449555.1 Atopobiaceae bacterium UBA7016
CCTCCTTCATGCGCATGAAGGTCGCGTCGCGGTCGGTCTTGGAGTAGCTGCCGCGGCCCGCGAGGGTCCTCTCCTGCTCCTCGTAGCGGGCCATGCGCTCGGCCCACTCACCCTCGAGCATGCGGCTGGCCCTCCTCAGGGCCCTGCCCTCCTCGTCCTTCGGGCGCTTGCCCACGCCCTTGCGGCCGATGCGCTCGTTGATCCTGCGCGCGGCCTCGGCGATGGCCTCGGAGTCGATCTCGGACGGGTCGTCGGGGGCCAGCGCCGCCTCCTCGTCGTCCATCTCGTCGATGGCCGCGAGGTTGGCGCGCACCCTGGCCCGGAGCTGCTCCTTGTACCTCCTGGTCGACTTCGCCCACACGAACGTGAACCTGTTGGCGTTGGCCTCGATCTTGGTGCCGTCCAGGAAGTAGGTGTCGAGCGTCACCAGGCCCATGTCCGCGAGGAGCTGGATGACCTCGGCGAACACCTCCTCGAAGACGGGCCGCACCCGCTCGGTGCGGAAGCGGTTGACCGTGCAGTGGTCGAGCGGCCGCATGCCGCATATCCACAGGAACCCGACGTTCTCGCGGGTGGCCCGCGCGATCGCGCGGCTGGAGTAGATCCCGGAGGCGTAGGCGAACAGCACCACCTTGAGCATCATCTGCGGGTCGTGGGCGGGCGCGCCGCCGCCGGGATAGAGGGCCGTCAGCGTCGACCTGTCGATGGAGCGCACCACCATGTCCACGACGCGCGGCATCGAGCCCTCCGGCACCAGGTCGCCTATGTCCGGCGGCAGCAGCATCGGCTGGTCCTGCATGCAGGGTTTGAACCTGGGCTCCGGCATCCCCATCTCCTCTCGCTCTCCTCCCATTATACCTGGATTGACAGCAAAACCGCAGGTAGATTAGGTAGTCGGGCAATGTGCGAGGCAGTGAGGCGGCATCCCGGAGCACGAGAACGGGTGGGTCCCTCGCGGAACCCACCCGTTCTACTCAGGGGCTTTTGATACAGCCCCGTTGTTGGAGGGTCGTAGCTTTGCCTTACTCCAACCTTGTATCGAACTCGAAGGAATTCGTGTCGCCACGATAGGTGGCGATGGAGTACTCTGCGTGCCTACCGTCGGCGTTTTGGGCAACCGTGTGGAACACGAACACGGGCGAGGCGACTTCGATGCCAAGCGCAGTCGCGACCTCTCGGTCTGCGAGGGCGACATCGAGCTTTCGATGCGCCCGCACTACGGGTGCGCCCATTGATCGCATCGTGGCATAGAGTGAGGTTGTTCTGAAGTCGGTCGTCTCGATCCCGGGGTACAGAGCGTGCGGTACGTATGTCTTTACCAGCACGTTTGGCAGCCGGTCGGCATGTCTCACGCGCACGAGGCGCATGACCGGGTCACCCTCTCCTAATCCCAGCTGAGTTGCCACATGCGAATCTGCAGGACCGACCGAGCACGCAAGGACATCGGTCAGCGCCACGCGGTTATGCGAGCGCATCTCATCGTGGAACGACCGAATACTCGTGGCGAACCCCTGCTCGATCTTGGACTCCAGGACCATCGTTCCCCGATGCTTTCGACGGTCGACCAGCCCCTCGGACTCAAGCATCTGCAGAGCATGGCGGATGGTTGGGCGGCTCACCCCAAAGGCCTTCGCCAGCTGCAGCTCGGTAGGCAGGACCGTCCCGGGCACAAGGGACTCCGATGTGATCTGGCCCAGAAGGTCACGGTAGACGGTCTGATAACGATGCATTGGATGCTCCCTTATATGACTTATTGCTTTATATGTCATATTCTCATCCGAAGTTTAGGCTAGCTGGCGTCGCATGGGCCAAATGGAAGCGATTCTGAGTCATAGTCTTCATAACTGGCAACTCCATGAGAGGAGCACTCATGAGCGCATGGACCCTTGACGACCTTGCCCGTCTGATCGACCACACCAACCTGCACGCAGACGCCACCGAAGCCGACATGGCAAAGCTCTGCGACGAGGCCAAGCACTATCACTTTAGGATGGTCGCCATCAACCAAGTCCAGTCACGCTTCTGCTCGCAGCAGCTGGCTGGCACCGACATCGACACGGGAGCCGCCATCGCCTTCCCCTTGGGGCAGACCTCCATTGCCGCCAAGGTGTTCGAGACCAGAGACGCCCTGGCCAACGGTGCCAACGAGATTGACTACGTGGTCAACGTCACGCGTGTCAAAATGCACGATTGGGACTATGTCGCCGACGAGATGCGCCAGATCGTCGCCGTGTGCAACGAGGCTGGAGTCCCCTCGAAGGTCATCTTCGAGAACTGCTACCTTGACGACGACGAGAAGCTCCGTCTGTGCGAGATTGCCCGCGAGATCAAGCCGACGTTCGTGAAAACCTCGACGGGATTTGGAACGGGAGGGGCGACCGTAGCCGATGTTGCTCTCATGTTTGACAACGTGGGCGACGAGGTGCAGGTCAAGGCGGCAGGCGGCATTCGAGACGCTGACACGTTCCTCGCCATGGTCCGTGCTGGCGCCCGTCGCATCGGCTGCTCGGCAAGCATTCCAATCATCGAGGAAATCCGCTCGCGCATGGAGGCCGAGGGCGTGGACACGATCGAGATCTAGGACACGGGAGACAGGCATGGGCCCCTTGCTGCTTACCTCGTTCTACCTCTCCCCCATATGGGGAGGGTCGCGCATAGCCCGCACGCGCGGCATCGACTGGTCGGACGATGACCGCCATGGCGAGGCGTTTGACGTCTCTGCCCACCCCACCACGATGGGCGTCGTCCGCAACGGGCCATGCGACGGCATGACGCTAGCCGATGCTATCGCATCCTACCACCAAGAGATTCTAGGAGACGTTCCTGACGACGCACCTCTGCAGGTTACCTTCATGGACCCTGTCGAGACCCTTTCGGTCCAAGTGCATCCTAGCGAGGAGTACGCGCAGGCGGCTGAGGGGGACCATGGCAAGGTCGAGGCCTGGTATGTGCTGGATGCCGAGCCAGATGCGACGCTCATTGCCGGCTGCACGACCAACGACACCGAGGCGCTGCGCGTAGCCGCAGCAGACGACTCCATCGGTGATCGGTATGGGCAGCGCATCGAGATGCACGAGGGCGACTTCATCCTCATTCCCCCTGGAACCATGCACGCCCTTGGTGCCGGAATCTTTGCGGTCGAGGTGTCCAGCCTCGGCAACACCACCTATCGCATCTGTGACTGGGGACGTGGTCGCGAACTCCATGTGGACAAGGCCTTTGACGTGCTTGATACTGCCAGCAAGCCTGTCGTGACGCATCTCGGCGCATATGATCCCGGACAAGTTAATCGTGAGCGCTTGGGTGTCAACGCGGGGTTTTTTCGGAGCTACGTCGTCGACACGCGCGACAGCCAAACGTTCACCTGTGACCATCGCTATGCTGTGCTGACCTGCGTGGAAGGCTTCGCGCGCATCGAAACGGCTGACGGCTGCGTCGACCTCGGGCCGACCGAGTCCTGCCTTATCCCCGCATCAGCTGGTTCATACACCATCATCGGTCCCTGCCGCGTACTTCGTTCGGTTCGGTGTCCATAGGGCTGACGCCTGTACACGAAAGGGATATCCCCACGGACTGCATCCGCCCAACAACCATGAGGAGGTCGCATGCAACGCATCGCAATAACGGGAGCAACAGGTTACTTGGCAAGTCTCGTACAGCTCTACAACCGTGACCGCTACGAGTTTGTGCCCGTCAGTCGCAGAGACGTCAACTACACCCGTCCCGACGAGGTCGAGAGATTCTTCCTCGACCTTGACTTTGACCTGCTGTTTCACACCGCAGCCAACGCAGCGACCGCCGACTGCGAAAACGATCCCGCGGGAACTGGGCTCGTCAATCGTGACTCAGCCATAGCAGTCGCACGCGCTTGTGCGGCCAAGGGCAAGCGCATGATGTTCATCTCGACCGAGCAGGTCTTCAACGGACTCTCGGTACCCGGTCCCTTTGACGAGCATGTCGAACCCTGCTGCGTCACGAAGTACGGCTTGCACAAGGCAGACGTTGACGTCTGGATGGCACGCGAGATGGACGACTATGTGACCATTCGCCTCTCCTGGATGTTTGGTATGGCACTTCCCCACGTCAAACCATCGCCTGGCATCGTGGGCAACGTGCTTAAGGCGCTGCGTACGCATACGCCTACCAAGTTCACCGCAAACGAGCGTCGGTGCATGACCTACGCGCAGCGCCTTGCCGACCAGTTTGCCTCCCTGTGTGAGCTACCAAGCGGTCTCTATCACTTTGCCAGCGCAAACGATCTCACGACCTACGAGAGCGCCTGTCTGGTCGCACATAAGCTCGGCGCCTCGAACACCGAAGTTGAGCAACTGATCCTTCCCGACCGCGAGCGCTATGCCGAGCGTTTCCGCGATTATCGCCTTGATGCGAGCAAGGCACGCCAAGCGGGCATCGAGCTTGGCACTTTTGGGGAGGACGTTGACCTCTGCTTGCGTGACTTTGGCTGGTAAAACACGAATAGACGAGGGGTTCGTGGACGATGTTGGACCTATGCACGCTTTTTCACGAAACCATCGAGTATCGGACTCGCGCGACCTGCGGTTTTATAGCTCGGATACTCGAGGTGTCGCCGAAAGTTCGTGCATAGGTCGAACATCGTCCAAGAAGACTTCAAAGGCATCCGTAATCCCGCGCTTTTGTCCTACAGCCCGTGAGTGGATTGCCTCCTGAGCAACGATTTCCGTAAGCAAGTGGTTGGATTCGGGGATTATTTGGGGTCTATCTAATCATGGGGGCTTTTGATACAGCCCCAACCAGTGTTACGCGAGGTCTGCGCCGTTGCTCTCAATCACTTTCTTGTACCAGTAGAAGCTGTCCTTGCGGCTGCGGTCGAGCGTGCCCTTGCCCTCGTCGTCCATGTCAACGTAGATGAAGCCGTAGCGCTTGCGCATCTCGCCCGTGCCGGCCGAGACCACGTCGATGCAGCCCCAAGTGGTGTATCCGATGAGGTTTACGCCCCAGTCGATGGCGCGCTGCATTGCCTCCACATGCTGACGGAAGTAGTCGATGCGGTACGGGTCGTGGATGGATCCGTCCTCCTCAACCGTGTCAAACGCGCCAAGGCCGTTCTCGGTAATGATGATGGGCAGGCCGTAGCGGTCGTTGACCACCTCGAGGTAGTACGTGAGGCCGCTGGGGTCAGTGGACCATCCCCAGTCGGAGTAGCTGAGGTAGGGGTTGCGTGCCCCGCTCGACATGTTGCCGCCGACCTCCTCCACGTCCGTGTGGGTGGTCACGTTCTGGCTCATGTAGTAGCTGAACGTGTACATGTCCACGGTGCCGCGCCTGAGCTCTTCAAGGTCCTCGTCCGTGATGTCGAGCTTGCTTGCGTCCACGTCGTGCGCCGTCCACACACGCTTTGTGAAGGAGGGGTACTCTCCCTTGCACTGGACGTCGCCACAGTAGAAGATCTTCTGCTCCCACATGTGGCGGTTGAGCTCGATGTCGGCAGGGTCGCATGTGCCGGGATAGTAGCAGATGCCGCAGATCATGTTGCCGATCATGTTGTCGGAGTCGATGGCGTGGCCCAGCTGCACGGCCTTCGCGCTCGCCACGAACTGGTAGTGCAGAATCTGAACGCCCTCCTGGTAGCGCCACTGCGGCAGCGGGTTTTTGAAACTGTCCTGCGGCATGGAGTTGTTAATCTCGTTGAAGGTGAGCCAGTAACGCACGAGGCCCTTGTACTCGCGGAAGCAGGTCTCCGCATAGCGCAGGTAGTGGTCGATGGTCTCGCGGTTGAGCCAGCCGCCGCAGTGCTCCTCGAGGTAGAGGGGCGTGTCAAAGTGCCAGATGGTGACGAGCGGCTCAATGTTGTGGTCGCGCAGGCACTGGAAGACCTTGCGGTAGTGCTCCACACCGGCCTGGTTTGGCTCGGCTTCGAGCCCCGTGGGATACAGTCGGCTCCAGCTGATGGACATGCGGTACGTCTTGAAGCCCATCTCTGCGAAGAGTGCGATGTCTTCCTCATAGCGATGGTACTCGTCCACGCCGATGTGGTTGGGGTAATAATGCCCAGGTAGAACGGCGTAACGCGCACCCTCGGGCAGCTTGCCGTGGCGCTCGAGGTAGCCAGGGTTGCCGTCCGCGTCAAGGTAGGTGATCTTGCGCGTCTGCTTGACAGACCCTCCCATGGTGACGTCGGTCATCGCAGGACCGCGGCCGTCCGCGTCCCAGCCGCCCTCTACCTGGTTGGCCGCCGTCGCGCCGCCCCAGAGAAACCCTTCCGGAAATGCCATGATTGTGCTCCTTCCCTTAACTTGCCTGTGCAATATGATGCGCGAGCGCACCAATTAAGTTCGCCTCATTACGATACTTGCACGTGACCAACTTCGGGGCCGCAAGTCCGAGCCGCCGCGCATACGTGCTCTCATAGATTCGCGCGACCTCAGAGGCCAGCGTGCGCCCAAAAGCCGGCGCCGCACTGATGCCGCCGCCAATGGCGAAGGCCTCCACGTCGAGCGTAGTCTGCAGGTTGTAGATGAGGTGTGCAAAGCGGCGGCAGTAACCAACCAACACGCGCACGGCAGCGAGGTCACCCGCGTCTACCAGCGCGAAAAACTCCTTGCCGTTGCGCGGGAGCGGGCCAGGACCCTCTCCGTGCGCTACAGCGTAACCCTGCGCGAGCGCCGCGGCTCCGCACACCTTGCCCATCACCGGAGCGTCTGTGTAGCCATGGGCGGGGCCGAGATCCTCATGGACGCTCTCCAGCAGCAGCTCATCGCGATACCGCCCTCCGGACGGTCCGCCTGCTCGTAGAGTCCACAGATTGCGCTCAAGAACGCCTCGCGGTCCCCCGCGCGGCCATCGAGCGTCCCTTGCGAAAGAATCTGGTAGTTCTCATCCATCACCGCATGCTTGATGGGCGAGCCACCCACGTCAATTCCCAAGTAATTCATTCGTTGTGCTCCCGTTCTCCTGTTGAAGCCTCAGTACCATCCGAAGAGCGAGCGCCCCTCGTCCAGCCGTGCAATGCGCGCCATATCATCCGCGCTGAGCTCAAACCCAAAGACGTCGAGGTTCTCAACCATGCGCTCGCGCCGGGCCGATTTGGGCACAACGGCCATGCCCAGCTGCAGCAGATAGCGCAAGGCAACCTGAGCCGACGTCTTGCCACAGCTGGCACCCACCTCCACCAGCGTGGGCTCAGAAAAGTGAGCTGGTGCTCACCTTCGAGAGCATCAGCGACTACACTGACGACGAGCTCGTCTTTCGACCGCTCTCCCCCGCGCTCAAGACCGGCTCGTTTGTGGCATGGAAGCGCGGCCGCACCTTCTCTGACGCGGCCCGACTCTTCATCGATACACTAAAAGAGGAGCTCGCGGGCACAGCCGAGCCGTCAGACCAGAAAGCGCCTGAGAGCGAACCCGCCCGAGAAGCGCAATCATAAGCTGCAGCCACACGATTGGAGCCCCCCATGCCCATAATCCACCCCACCGTTGTCATCGCGCTGGGCGCGCACGTACTGGGTGAGGCAACCCTCGGCCCACGTTGCTCCGTGTGGTACAACGCCGTCGTCCGCGCCGACGAGGCGCCCATCACCATTGGCGCTGAGACAAACATCCAGGACTGCGCCGTCATACACGTAAGTACGGGGCATCCCACCGCCATCGGCGAGGGCGTCACCATAGGGCACGGCGCCATCGTCCACGGGTGCACTGTGGGAAGCAACACGCTCATCGGGATGGGAGCCATCGTCCTTGACGATGCGGAGATCGGACGCGACTGTATCATCGGGGCAGGTGCGCTCGTCACAAAGGGGATGCGAATACCAGACGGATCCCTGGCATTCGGCAACCCGGCTCGCATCATCCGTAGCCTTACCGAAGAAGAAATCGAGGCAAACCGTGCCAATGCCGCCGAATACGTGCGCCTTGCGGAGTCCCTCAGTACCTAAGGGGCCAGAAGGTCCGACTCTCTGGTCCCTCGTGTGGGATTACAACTCCTCGGCAAGGTAACGACCAGTGATGCTCTCTGGGCACGCGGCAACGTCCTCGGGTACGCCAGCGCACACGATGCGGCCACCCTCTTCGCCGCCGCCAGGACCCATGTCGATGACCCAATCCGCATTGGCAATCATGTCCAGGTCATGTTCGATAACCACCACCGTAGCACCGTTTTCAACTAGACCCTGCAACACCCCAAGCAGCACCTCGACGTCAAGCGGATGCAGGCCAATGGTGGGCTCATCAAACACGAAGAGTGCGTCGTCCTGCCTGCGGCCAATTTCGCTCGCAAGCTTCAAGCGCTGCGCCTCGCCACCTGAGAGTGCTGGCGTGGCCTCACCCAGGGTGAGGTACCCCAACCCTAAGTCATGCAGAATCTGCAACTTGGCCGCCACCTTCCTCAGCGATCCCAGCTTCTGCAACGCCTGGTCCACGGTCATGGCCATAAGCTCGGGCAGGCTGACGTAGTTGCCTTTCTCACCCGCCTTGGTGCGCATCGTATGACGCTTGATATCCCACGCGAGCGGCGCGTAACGAGATCCCTCGCAATCCGGGCACGGGATGTCCACGTCGGGAAGAAACTGCACATCAAGCGATATCTGGCCCGTGCCGTCGCACGTAGGACAGCGGAGCGACCCCGTGTTGTACGAGAAATCGCCCGCCTTGAGGCCATGCTCCTTTGCGTCGGTGGTCTGCGAGAAAACGCGCCGCAGATCATCGAGCACCCCAGAGTACGTGGCCACCGTAGAGCGCACGTTGGCTCCGATAGGGGTCGCGTCAATGAGGTTGGCACGGCGAAGGCCCTCGGCGTCAACCGCACGCACGTGACGCGGCAGGCGCTCCCCCGCAATTGCTGCGGTAAGCGCTGGCACCAAGCTCTCAAGCACGAGCGTGGTCTTTCCCGAACCCGAGACACCCGTCACCGCCGTCATCCGGCCGCGCGGAATCTGCACCTCAAGCGGCTGCACCGTGTGGATCTTGTCCGTCTCGAGATAAATGGTGCCCAGGTCAAACATGTCACGCTCAAGTGCACGAGCCCGTGCGCGAATCTTGCGCGCACCCGACAGGAAGGGCGCGATGCGTGAGTCCGCACATGCGCACACTTCATCAACCGTTCCCTGGGCAATGACCGTACCGCCCTCGGCGCCGGAGCGAGGCCCCACCTCAACGATGTGGTCGGCCGTGCGCAGCACGCGCACGTCGTGGTCAACCACCACCACGGAGTTTCCGTCTGCCACGAGGTCATCCATCACGGTGAGCAGACCCTCTACGTTGTCGGGATGCAGGCCGATGGACGGCTCGTCCAACACGTACAGCACGCCCGTCGTCCGGTTGCGCACCGCACGAGCCAGCTGCACGCGCTGACGCTCTCCGGTGGAAAGTGTCCCACTCGCGCGATCAAGCGAGAGGTATCCCAAGCCCAGCTGACGCAAGCGCTCCGCCGGCTCGACCGTCTCAGCAATGATGTTCTCAGCCATGGGCCTGAGGTCGTCGGGCATGGCTGCAGGAACCTCAGCCAACCAAACAACGAGCTGGTCAAGCGTCATGGCTGTCGCCTCGGCAAGGTTGATGCCGAGAATCTGTGGTCCTCGGGCGGCGGCCGAAAGCCGCGTGCCACCGCAATCCGGGCATGGTGCCTCGGTAAGGTACCGCGCTACGCGCTTCAGACCCTTCTCGTCTTTCACCTTGGCGAGCGCATTCTCCACGGAAAGTCGCGCGCTGTAGTAGGTAAAGTCCATCTCGCCCGCAGTACCCGTCTTCTCGTTGTGGTACAGCAGGTGATACTTGTCCGGCGCGCCGTGCAGCACAAACTCCTTCTGCTCGGGCGTGAGGTCGCGGTACGGTATGTCGGTAGGGATGCCTGCCTGGCGCGCGATGTCCTTCATGAGCGACCACATGAGGTGACCCCACGGTGCAACGGCGCCCTCGTCGATGGTCTTGGACTCGTCGGGCACGAGCGTCGCCTCGTCGATGTCGCGAACCGTACCCGTACCCGCGCAGGTGGGGCACGCACCGTCAGAGTTGAAGGCGAGCATCTCGGCCCCGGGCCCCATGAACTCCGCCCCGCACTCCGGGCAAATGATGGGCCGCTCAAGGGCCACGTTCATGGTGGGCGGCACATGGTGGCCGTTGGGACACACGTGGCTGCCCAGACGGCTGAACAGCAGGCGCAGGTGGTTGAGGAGCTCCGTCGACGTGCCAAACGTGGAGCGCACGCCCGGGACGCTCGGCCGTTGGCGCAGCGCGATGGCCGCAGGCACGTGCAGCACCTCGTCCACCTGCGCGCGCCCCGCCTGGCTGATGCGCCGGCGCGTGTAGGTGGAGAGGCTCTCCATGTAGCGGCGGCTGCCCTCGGCGTAGAGCACGCCCAGCGCGAGGCTTGACTTGCCCGACCCCGAAACGCCCGCGATGCCCACCACCTGGTTGAGCGGTATGGACACGTCCACGTCCTTGAGGTTGTGGACGCGGGCACCGTGCACCTCGATGTGCGTGGGCTGGGCATGGCGATGGCGTAGGGCGTTGCTCATAGAAGGCTCCTCAATGTAAGTGCGGTACCACCATTGTACCTGCAGGCTCACCAGTCCAGCGAGAGCAGCTGCAGCATCTGCGTGGGGGTCTTCGCAACCACGTCCGCATGGGCAATGAGCTGGGCATCATTCGTTACGAGGAAGTCTGCCTTCACGCGACGGCAGGCCGCGAGCACCAGATTGTCCTCGAAGTCCGGGTGAATCTTCAGGTACTTGTCCGCAAGCCAGACATCTGACGCGTCCGCGCCGATGGGCGTTGCCGCCTCGCCCATGTTACGCACGCAACCCCACGCCAGTTCACGGATCGCCCGCGAGGTCTCCTCGCTCACCGTGCCGGTCTCGCGCGCCGCAGCGCGCTGATACTCCCGACGAAGCACGTAGGCCACATCCTTGCTGGCATGCACGGGATACAGAAGCGTGCAGCCCTTCTCCAAGGCAAGGTTCAGGAAGCGTCGAGCCACTTCGTTGTCTGGATGCTCAGGGCAATAGCTGTCCACCCACACGTTCGCATCGACAACAACACTCAAACCCTCTGCGTTCACAGCAGCAGCCCCTTCTCCTCAAAATGTGCGTCCATGGCCTCTTCGTAGATGACATCCCATGGGCGGTCGTCCTTCGGAAGAGATGAGGGATCAATCCCGAAGCCGCGATATAAGTCATCTACTGCCTTCCAGCCCCGTGCGAGCCGCGGATCAACCGTATCGAGGTCGAGTGGCCCGCCTTCCGACACGTCAATGAGATGAGAACGAGGCCTGTCACTTAGCGCATCGCGCGCCTCGACATAGTCACGCGCGCCACGGGCCACCTTCTCAAGCACCATGCGCACAAGCTCCGTGACCGAGGAACCCATCAGCTCGAGCACCTCCTCGGCTTGGCGCTTGACATCAGCGTCCACTCGAACGTTCAGCTGCACCATCTGTGGCTGTGCGATTGCCATATATGCCTCCTTACCTTGTGCTAAGCATCCTAGCACATTTGTTCTTATATATATAGCTCATCGCGTAGGGAGAATAGACAAACGCAACCAGACATGGCAAGGGCTCACCCTCTCCGCTAAGGTAAGGGAAGCATACGCCCCGGTCCAAGGAGCCTCCCATGATCATGTGCATGCGCTGGTACGGAGAAGGTCACGATACCGTCATGTTGGAGCAGATCAGGCAGACCTGCTACGTCAAGGGAATCATCACCACGCTCTACGACAAGCAGCCGGGCGAGGTGTGGCATGCGGACGAGATTGCCGCCATGAAGCGCACCGTGGAGGATGCGGGACTGACGCTGGCCGGCATCGAAAGCGTCAACGTCTCCGATGCCATCAAGGCCGCCACGCCCGACCGCGACCGCGACATCGAGGCGTACATCAAGACGCTGCGCAACCTGGGCGAGGCGGGCATCCACATGGTGTGCTACAACTTCATGCCCGTCTTCGACTGGACCCGCACCGAGCTGGCCCGTCGGCGCGCCGACGGCTCCACCGTTTTGGCCTACCACCAGGCAACGGTTGACGGCATGGACCCAGAGGCCATGTTCGCGAGCATCGACGGCGACATGAACGGCACTGTCATGCCTGGCTGGGAGCCTGAGCGCATGGCCCACGTCAAGGAGCTGTTTGACCTGTATTCCGACGTAGACGAGCAGGTGCTCTTTGACAACCTCGTGTACTTCCTAAACGCCATCATGCCCGTGTGCGACGAATACGACATCAACATGGCCATCCATCCCGATGACCCGGCGTGGCCCATCTTCGGCCTGCCGCGCATCATCCGCGACGAGGCCCACGTGCGGCGGCTTCTGGAGGCCGTGCCCAACCCACACAACGGACTCACCTTCTGCGCGGGCAGCTATGGCACCAACCCGGACAACGACCTGGCGCGAATAATTCACGCGGCCGCCGGGCGCATCCACTTTGCCCACGTGCGCAACCTACGCTTCAACGATGGCCGCAACGACTTTGAAGAGGCAGCGCACCTCTCTGCCGACGGGTTCTTTGACCTGCACGCCATTGTTCGCGCGCTGTACGAGACGGGCTTTGACGGCCCCATCCGCCCCGACCATGGCCGCATGATCTGGGGCGAGGTGGCCATGCCGGGCTATGGCCTGTACGACCGTGCCCTGGGCGCCGCATACGTCTGCGGGCTTTGGGAAGCCGTCGAGAAGGAGCTCGGCCCGCGCTAAACGTGACGGTTCGTCCCGGGGCATCCCGGACAATCAGGACGGAGGC
>DJXA01000025.1:0-13209 GCA_002449555.1 Atopobiaceae bacterium UBA7016
GCGGCCCCTGCTCCGAGATCTACTTCGACCAGGGCCCGGAGTTTGAGGGCGAGGCCCCCGGCGATGATGGTGACCGCTACCTCGAGTTCTGGAACCTCGTGTTCACGCAGTACGACCGCCAGGAGGACGGCTCGATGCCGGACCTGCCGCACAAGAACATCGACACCGGCATGGGCCTCGAGCGCATCGCGGCTATCATGCAGCACAAGGGCACCAACTACGACGGCGACGTGCTGACCTCGCTGATCGGCGTGGGCGAGTCCCTCTCTGGCCGTACCTACGGCGAGGATGCCAAGGCCGACCGCTCCATGCGCATCGTGGCTGACCACAGCCGCTCCGTCACCTTCATGATCGGCGACGGCATCCTGCCCTCCAACGAGGGCCGCGGCTACGTGCTGCGCCGCCTGCTGCGCCGCGCCGTGTACCACGGCCGCTTGCTGGGCATCCAGGGCACCTTCCTCTCCACGTACTCCGAGGAGGTCATGCGCCTTATGGCTGACGTGTACCCGGAGCTCATCGAGAACAAGGCCCTCATCCTGCAGCTGCTGACGGCTGAGGAGGAGCGCTTCAACGGCACGCTCGACGCGGGCGAGGCCAAGCTCGAGGCTGCCATCGCGGGCCTTGCCGAGGGCGAGGACCTGCCGGGTGAGGTGGCCTTCCAGCTGCACGACACGTACGGTTTCCCCATCGACCTGACGCGCGAGATCTGCGAGGCAGCCGAGCGCGAGGTGGATATGGACGGCTTCAACCGCTGCATGACCGAGCAGCGCGAGCGCGCCCGCGCCCATGCCGAGCAGGACGCCTGGGGCACCTTCAACGACGTGTGGGTGGCGCTTTCCGACAAGCTCGAGGCCACCGAGTTTACCGGCTACGAGGATGACGCCCTTGAGGGCGCCCGCGTGATCGCGCTCGTGGTGGACGGCGCCGAGGCGGACAACGCCGCGCTGGGTACCCACGTTGACGTGGTGCTCGATCGCACGCCGTTCTACGCCGAGATGGGCGGCCAGGTGGGCGATACCGGCAAGCTCACCGGTGACGGCTTCTCGCTGAAGGTTACCGACACTCGCCAGCACGAGGGCATCTATGCCCATGTGGCCGAGGTCATGGCCGGCGAGGTGCGCGTGGGCGACGTGGTGGCTGCCACGGTCGACCACGGCCGCCGCGAGCTCATCCGCCGCAACCACACCGCCACCCACCTGCTGGACGCCGCGCTCAAGGTTGTCCTGGGCGACCACATCAAGCAGGCCGGCTCCCTCGTTGCCCCCGACCGCCTGCGCTTTGACTTCACGCACTTCGAGGCGCTCTCCAAGGACGAGCTTGAGCGCATCGAGGGCCTGGTCAACGCACAGATCTTTGCCGCTGAGCCCATGGTGACCAAGGTCATGGGCATCGACGAGGCCAAGGCCTCCGGCGCCGTGGCGCTCTTTGGCGAGAAGTACGGCGACGTGGTGCGCGTGGTCTCCACCGGCACCTCCGACAAGCCGTTCTCTCGCGAGCTCTGCGGTGGTACGCATGCCCGCAACACCGCCGAGTGCGGCCTCTTCAAGATCATCTCCGAGGGCTCCGTGGGTTCCAACGCTCGCCGCATCGAGGCTGTGACCTCTGTGGGCGCCATCCACTACCTGGATGAGCGCCTGGCTCAGATGGACGAGGTCGCCGCGCAGCTCAAGTGCCGTGCCGTCGACGTGCCCGCGCGCGTCGCTGCGCTTGCGGCCGAGAAGCTCGAGGCCGAGAAGAAGCTGAAGGCCGCGCTGACCGGCGGTGCCTCCAACAAAGTTGCCGACGCCGTTGCCGGCGCGGTTGACCTGGGCGCCTACAAGCTCGTCGTCGCACGCCTTGACGGTGTTGACGGCAAGGAGATTCGTAGCGCTTGGGACTCCGTGCGCGACCGTCTGGGCGACGCGTGCGCCTGCGTGCTCGCCTCCGCGACTCCTGAGGGCAAGGTTGCCCTGCTCGCCGCCGGCACCGACGCCGCCGTGAAGGCAGGCTTCGCTGCGGGCAACGTGATCCGCGAGGTGGCGGGCCTGGTTGGTGGCCGTGGCGGCGGCAAGCCGGCCATGGCTCAGGCCGGTGGCTCCGACGTGAGCGGCATCGACGGCGCGCTCGACGCGGCCCGCAAGCTTCTGGGCGTGTAGCGAAAGGCACCATGTGAGGGCGCTGGCGCTTGACATAGGGGAGGTGCGCATCGGCATCGCGGCGAGCGATGCAAGCGGTCGCGTGGCCAATCCCGTCAAGGTGCTTCCCGCGGCCGAGGTCTTGGGCTGCGCCCGCACGTTCAAGCGAATACTCGAGGACTACGAGCCCGACGTCTTGGTCTGTGGCAGACCCAAGACGATGGCAGGTGAAGATGGCCCGCAGGCAGAGCGTGTGATGGCGCAGGGGCGCCAGATCGCCGCTGCCTGCGGGCTTCCTCTGGAGTTTGTGGACGAGAGGCTGTCCTCGGCAGAGGCTAAGCGTATCCTTCGTGAAGAGGGTTATTCAGAGAAGTCTATGCGCGGCAAGGTCGACATGATCGCGGCTTCTCTGTTTTTGCAGTCCTGGCTCGACGCCAGGCAGGACAAAGGACTTGACTGACATGGCAGACACCAACCAGGGATCGCACATGGCTACGGACGAGCAGGCCGCTGGCAACACCAGCTCGGCCACCCGTACGCAGGGCGCCGTGCCCATGAGGCAGACAAGCATTTCTTCGCACAGCATGCAGACAACGCGCCGTGCCGCTAAGAACGTGGGCAAGCGCAGCCGCAGGCGTCGTCGCAGCCAGCATCACGTGCCGGTTATCGCGTTCGTCATCGTGGCGATGGCCGTGATGGGCGCCTTCACCTATTGGATGACGCACCAGGTGCTTGACGACGACAATGGCCCCAGCATCCAGGCGGGCCTCGAGGTCAACGTCAACATCCCCGATGGCGCGGGCGGCAGCGAGATCTCGGAGATTCTTCTGGAGGCCGGCGTCATCAACGACAGCGCCGAGTTCTTCAAGGAGGTCCGTAACCTGGACGCCGAGACGTCCATGAAGAGCGGCGCCTACAACTTCGTGACGGGCGGCAACGTGCGCGAGGTGGTCCGCCAGCTCGTCGAGGGACCGAACTCGATGGCAGACACCTTCACCATTCCCGAGGGCTACACCGTTGCGCAGACGGCCGAGGCTGTGTCGGCTTCGCTCGAGATTCCGGTGGAGACCTTCATGGAGGCCGCGAAGGCGTCCAACTACGTCAACGACTACCCGTTCCTGTCCGCTGCGGTTGAGGCAGGCGACTCGCTTGAGGGCTACCTGTTCCCGAAGACGTACGACATGGGCGGCAAGCAGAAGTCTGCCGACTCCGTCATTCGCACCATGCTTGACCAGTACGTGGCCGAGATGAGCGCCTACGACGTGGATGCCGCACGGGCCGCCATCAACGAGCGCTATGGCGTCGAGATGAGCGAGTACGACATCGTCATCCTCGCCTCCATCATCGAGAAGGAGGCCTACAGCGGTGACGACTGGGTGAACGTCGCGTCCACCTTCTACAACCGTCTGGGAGAGTGGATGCCGCTGCAGTCCGACGCCACGATGGGCTACATCACGGGCGGCGCGGTCACGCCGGACGACCTTGAGGTGGAGAGCCCCTACAACACCTACCTCAACTATGGTCTGCCGCCCACGCCCATCTGCAACCCGTCGCTCAAGTCGCTTGAGGCGGCGCTGTACCCGGCCGACACCAACTATCACTTCTTCCTCATTGTCGAGGAGGGCGACTACTCGTACCACGCGTTCTCTGACACCTACGAGCAGCACCTTGAGGCCATCGACAAGGTCGACGCAGAGACTGCAGGCTAATGGCTGCCCCGTCGTTTCCTCGTCCTTGGCGCTGCGTCGCCACCGTTGACCAGATCGACATTGACGGTCTCGTCAAAGGTGGCGTGCGCTGCGTGCTGATTGACCGCGACAACACCTGCGTACCGCGCGATGACACGGTGGCTCCGCCTGAGGTCATCGCGTGGCTCGAGGCGGTGCGCGCGGCGGGCATCAAGACGTGCGTGGTGTCCAACAACTTCCACTCTAAGCAGGTGGAGCGCTCGGCACGCGAGCTGGGCTGCGAGGTGGTGCACCATGCCATGAAGCCCGCGCCGGTGGCTCTGTGGGTGGCCATGAAGCGCATGGGCGTGACGGCGGGGGAGACCGTGCTTGTCGGCGACCAGCTGTTCACCGACGTGGCGGCGGGTAACTTGGCGGGCGTGCGCACCATCTTGGTGCGTCCCCAGTCCGAGAAGGACCTCTGGTACACGCTCATCTTCCGCAAGATCGAGCGCGCCGTCTACGGCGAGCGCACCTACGAGGGCGAGTAGAGCACCACGAACGTGTGACACGGATTGTTGTGTGGGACACGGGTTCCGAACCCGTGTCCCACCTTTTATGCAGCGGCGCTGATGCTAGAATCAATGGTGAATCACGATCTAGCACGGAGCTCTGCACATGGAACGCACGGACGGATACATCGTCCACGAGGGATGTGACCACATCTTCTTCGTGGGCTTTCTCGGCGCCGGGAAGTCGACCCTGGCGCGCAATCTCGGCCGGCTGTTTCACCGCCAGTACCTGGATACCGACCGCCTGGCCGAGCGTATCGCCTGCAAGTCGGTGTGCCAGGTGTTTCAGGAAGACGGCGAGGACGCCTTCCGCAAGGCCGAGATTGCCGCGCTTCAGCGCCTGCAAAGTCAAAAGTCGCTTCTGGTGAGCTGCGGCGGCGGCATCGTGGAGGATGCGGAGAGCTGCAAGCTGATGCACGAGATGGGCGTCATCGTCTTTCTGGACGGCGACGTGGAAGACTCGCTCCGCCAGATCCAGCACCCCGAGAAGCGCCCCGACCTGGGCTCTCCGGACGAGGCGCGTGCCCTGTGGCAGCATCGTCGTCCGCTGTACGAGCGCGAGGCCGACATCACCATCGACATCAGAGGCAAGACATTCGAGCAGGTGGCGGCCGAGGCTGGCCAGCTGTTGTGGGAGAAGGGCCTGCTATGAGCACGGTAAACAAGGACATAACCAGGCAATGGGTCTCCATGCCGGGTGGCTCGTGCGACCTGCGCGTGGGCAAGGGCGCTATCGACGCGATGGGTTCCATCCTGAAGGGCTCGGTGGGCAAGCCGCGCGTGTGCGCACTCGCCTCTGACGCCACGGCATCCGCCGAGGTGCGCGAGCAGGTGCGTCGTCAGCTGACGGACGCCGGATTCAGGGTGTCTGAGGTTACGGTACCGACGGGCGTCTCCGCCCGTACGCTTGCCGCCGTTGAGCAGCTTGCTGCCGAACTTGCTGCGGCCAAGGTGACGGCAGACGACCTCATCTGCGCCATCGGCGGGGGCGACGCCCTGTCACTCTGCTCGTTCGTAAGCGCCTCGTGGTGCGGCGGAACGCCGCTCGTGCACGTGCCGTGCGACCTGCTCTCCGCCGTCGAGGTGGGTACGGTCCCCTGGGGCATCGACATCGCGGGCCAGCCGCAGATGCTGTCGGTGCGCCTTGGCGCCAAGTATGTGATCTGCGACCTCAACGTGGTCAAGGCCGAGCCCGACGCGCCGGAGTCCCTCACGGCACGCGCGCTCATGGCGACGGCCGCCATCTGCGATTCCGAGGCGGCGGTACAGCATCTATGGGACCGTGCCGAGCTTCTGGTTGACGGCGACGTCGAGATTCTTCGCGACCAGATGGCGGAGACGGCCAAGAGCCGGGGGCACATCATCTCGAGCACGTCCATCGCCACGCGGCAGTCGGCCGCGTTTGGTCAGACCTTCGCCAACGCCGTGGCGAGGCTTGTGGGACCGGACGTTCCGCGCGGACTGCTGCTGGCCGAGGCCGTGCGCTTCCAGTCGCGCATCGCGGCGGCCACAGGCATCCTCAAGGTGGACGAGGTGCTCACCTTTGACGAGCTCCTTGACCTGCTCGCCCTTGACCCCGTGAGCTGCGACGTTGACCCCGACGCCCTGGTCGAGGCGCTGAAGGCAGAGCGCTTCCTGCGCTCCAACCGCTTCATTCTCTGCCTGCCCCGCGGCATCGGCCGCGTGCGGCCGGCCTCCGTCGACGACGACGTGCTCCATGAGCACGTCGAGGCGTGGTGCGCCTCGCGAGCCGCGCTGTAGGGTTCGCACGACGGCATTTTGAACGTAGTTGTCAGGCCCGTCCCGCTTTACGGACGGGCCTCAGTGTGAGGAGGTATCACGTATGGAAACCCAAGGGGCCGCTCAGGCCATGGCCGGGCGCGTCGCACGTCTGCGCACGCTGATGGAGGAGCGCGGCTATGACGCCGTCGTGCTGCGCAACAACCCTGACCTGCGCTGGCTGACCGGTGCGGAGCGCACGTTTGACGACGAGATCGCACATACGGCGTTCGTGACCGCCGACGGCCTGTGGCTGCACACGGACTCGCGCTATTACAACACTTTCTGTGAGCGTCTGGGCACGGACGGCCCGTGGCAGCTTGACCAGGAGGTTATTGCCGCTCCCGAGTGGGTGGCGCAGCGCATTCTAGCCACGCGCGCCCGCGTGGTGGCCGTTGAGGACACCGTGACGCTGGCCTTCTATGATGCCCTGGCGACGGCCTGCGGCGCTGCGTCGGTGGCCCCTGCCCTCCCGCGTCTGCACGCTGACATCCAGAAGCTCCGCATGGTGAAGGACGAGGAGGAACTGGCCCTTCTGCGCGAAGCTCAGCGCATCACCGACGAAGCCTTTGAGCACATCTGTGGCTTCATCAAGCCGGGCCTCACCGAGCAGCAGATTCGCGCCGAGCTTGAGAACTACATGCTTTCGCATGGTGCGGACGGCCTGAGCTTTGGCACCATCATCGCGGCCGGTCCCAACGGCGCAAACCCGCATGCGCAGCCGGGGGAGTACGTGGTCAAGGAGGGCGACCTCATCGTTATGGACTACGGCGCGCTCTACCACGACTATCACGCCGACATGACGCGCACCGTGTGCGTGGGCGAGCCCAGCGGGAAGCAGCGCGCGGTGTATGACATCGTGCGGCGCGCGCACGAGGAGTGCGCCGCCATGGTTCGTCCGGGCATCATCGGCAAGGACGTGCACGACCATTCCGTCAAGGTCATCAGCGACGCGGGCTACGGCGCCTACTACGGCCACGGCCTGGGCCACGGCGTGGGCATCGAGATCCACGAGTTGCCGGGCTTTGGCCGCAGCTGGAACAAGCCGGTGCCGGCGGGCTCGGTGGTGACGGTCGAGCCGGGCATCTACCTGCCGGGCGAGTTTGGCATCCGTCTTGAGGACTGCGGCGTGGTGACGGAGGAGGGCTACCAGCCGTTCACCGCCTCGAGTCACGACCTCCGCGTCATCCCGGTGTAGCCCCCGCGCCCTCGCGTGTCCGTGCGGTTTAGGGGTAGCCCCTAAACCGCACAGCGTACAGCGTACAGCGAGTGCGGCGAGGGGGCTACCCCTAAACCGCACGGACGCTGGAATATGCGTGTAGGGCGCTGACCTGCGCTATACTAGACATTTGTATGTAGAAGTGCTCGGAAATCACCCACCGAGACTGGATTGAAAGGCTTACAGCATGGCAACTCTTGGCATCACCGATCTGAAGAAGGGCCTCGGCGTCAACATCAAGGGCAAGGACTGCGTCATCCTTGAGGCTCAGCACGTTAAGCCGGGCAAGGGCAACACCTACGTGCGCACCAAGTATCGTGACATCCGCACCGGCCGCGTGAACGAGGAGAACTTCCAGCAGTCTGCCAAGTTCGAGAGCATCAACATGCAGACCCGCGAGATGCAGTTCCTCTACAACGACGGCGACATCTACTACTTCATGGACATGGAGAGCTACGAGCAGATCGAGGTCAACATCGACCTCATCGGCGACAACGCCAAGTGGTTCAAGGAGAACGACATCTGCCAGCTGCAGTACGCTAACGGCGTCCTGTACAACGTCCAGCCGCCCATGTTCATCGAGGCCGAGATCACCGAGACCGATCCGGGCTTCAAGGGCGACACCGTCCAGGGCGGCACCAAGCCGGCTACCATCGAGACCGGCGCTCTGGTGCAGGTTCCCATGTACCTCAACGTGGGTGAGCGCATCAAGATTGACACGCGCGACGGCAAGTTCGTCAGCCGCGTCTAGTCACCTGAGGCCGTGGCGCGCCTGAGGCGCGCCACGCTTTCTTTCGAAGGGAGCCATCATGGAGGATACCGAGCTTTACATCTCCGGCATTGGCATTGCAAAGAGCGTGGTCTCCACCGTCGTGCGGCTTTCCGCCGAGCGCGTGGAGGGCGTTGCCCGCGTGGGCGGCAACGACATCGCCTCCAACCTGGTGTCCGTCTTCACGAGCCGTCAGGTCTCGTCGGAGCGCGCCGTTGAGTCGTGGGTCGAGGATGACAAGCTGCACGTGGTCATCCACCTCGCCGTCTTCTATGGGTATCCCTTCACCAAGCTCGCAGAGGCCGTGCGCCAGGCCGTGGCACAGGGCGTCGGCGAGCAGATTGGTGTTCAGGTAGGCGTCGTCGACGTCTGCATTGACAGCCTGGTGTTTCCCAAGGAGTAGTTCGTGGCACGACAGCACACCCGTTTTGGCGCGCGTACCAACGCGCGCAGTCAAGCTCTGCAGCTTCTCTTCCAGGCGGAGGCCACCGGTCGCATGGTGGTCGACGTCTTGGCGGGGGAGTATGCACTTTCCGATGGCCCGCTCGACAGCTACGCAGAGCAGCTGGCGGTGGGGGCCGACTCTATGTTGCACGAGCTTGACGCCGTGCTGGAGATGACCTCGTCCAACTGGAGCGTGCGCCGCATGCCGGCGGTTGACCGCAACTTGCTGCGCCTCGCGGTGTACGAGATGCTTGAGGTTGAGGACGTTGACACCGCGGTTGCCATTGACGAGTGCGTCGAGCTGGCCAAGGCCTACGGTACCGACGAGTCGGCCGCGTTTGTGAACGGCGTGCTGGGCCGCGTCGCTCGGCGCATCGAGGCGGGCGAGGACGTGGTGGCGGAGGCCGTCTCCGCAGCTCAGGAGGCCGAGGAGACCAAGGCCGCTGCGGCCGCAGCCGCTGCCGACGAGCAGTCTGCCGATGAGGATGACGACTACGAGGATGACCTCGAGACGGGTTACGAAGAGGACCTCGAGGACGCCTATTACGACGACTACGACGAGGACTACCCCGAGGAGTAGGCGATGCGTAAGCCGGACACCTCAGCGTACAAGACGTTTGACCAGATCACCACGCGCCTGGACGAGATCATCGGCCAGGTGCGTGACAAGGATACGTCGCTCGAGCGGTCGCTCGACCTCTTTGATGAGGCCATTGCCTTGGGCTCCAAGGCGGTTGATCTGGTGGATACCACCGAGTTCTCGCCCGAGGAGGAGGCCTTGCTGAACGCGGCCGAGGCAACGGGCGCAGAGGTCTCGGATGCCGCTCCGGCTGCGGACGCCGCGCAGGGAGCATAGCCGGTGGCGCGTCGTCACCGCCTTGACCAGGAGCTCGTTGACCAGGGCTTCTTTTCTTCTACCTCAGATGCGCTGCGCGCCGTGATGGCTGGGGAGGTTTCCACAGCCGATCGGCGCTTGACTTCGCCGGGCGAGCAGGTGGCTCCTGGCATCGAGCTGCACGTGCGGGGACGCATTCCCTACGTGAGCCGCGGCGGCCTGAAGCTTGCCGGCGGGCTCGACCACTTTGGTATAGATCCGATGGGCTTTGCGTGCCTGGACGTGGGTTGCTCTACCGGCGGCTTTACTGACTGCCTGCTGCGGCGAGGCGCCGCGAGCGTGGTGGCCGTGGACGTGGGGTACGCGCAGTTTGACTGGTCGCTTCGGCAGGACGCGCGCGTCACGTTGTTTGAGCGCACCAACATGGTGGACCTTCCTGCGCTGTGTGACCAGCGCTTTGACCTCGCCGTGTGCGACGTCTCGTTTACCTCGGTGGTGACGGTGCTGCCGGCCGTGGTGGCCATGCTCGCGCCGGGTGGCTCATTCCTCACCTTGGTGAAGCCCCAGTTTGAGGCCGCGCGCGAGGATGTGGGCGAGGGCGGCATCGTGCGCGACCCCGCGGTGCGCGAGGCCGCGCTCGCCAAGGTGGAGGACGCCTTCGAGGAGACGGGTCTGCACGTGGTTGGCAGCTGCCAAAGTCCCATCACCGGCCACAAGGGCAACGTCGAGTTCCTCCTGCTAGGCATCAAAGACTGAATGAACTGCACCACGAGGGTCGGACCCTCGTGGTGCAGTGAGTGTCTGGGCATCTCTGCCATCGTCGTGGCTTTGGGAGCATGGTACACTTGTACGTGTCATTTCCGATTGCTGCTGGGGTGATCTCATGAAGGTGCTGCTCGTTCCCAACTACTCCAAGGAATCCGCCGTTGACGGGGCCACGCAACTGACGCACTGGCTTGAGCACGAGGGCGTCGAGGTCCTGTGGGCTCACGACAAGAAGCTCTACCCCGACCGCGTGGTCGACACCGAAGGCGTGGGCCTGGTGGTCTCGCTCGGCGGCGACGGCACCTTGCTGCGCGCCGCGCGCATCGTGGAGTATTCCGAGATTCCCATGCTGGGCATCTCGTACGGCCACCTGGGCTTTCTGACCTGCGGTGGCCCGGAGGACCTTATCGAGACGGTGAGCGATGCGCTTTCCGGCGACCTGCACGTGTCGCATCGCGCGACGCTGGACGTCGAGGTGGACTTCGAGCATGCGGACGGCAGCATCTCAACTGAGCGCCGCTTTGCCCTGAACGACCTCTCGCTGGGCCACGGTGTGCGCGGCGACATGATCGTGTTTGACGTGTCGGTCTCGGGCCACCACGTCGACCGCCTGCGCGGCGACGGCTTTGTGGTGTCGACGGCTACGGGCTCTACCGGCTATGCGCTGGCGGCGGGCGGCCCCATCGTGACGCCCGAGTTCCACGGCATGGTGTGCGTGCCGGTGGCCTGCCACACCATCATGGCCCGCGCATTTCTCACCTCGCCGTCTGACGTGGTCGAGCTGCGCATCTCGCGCGAGCGCAAGGCGGACCGGCTTTTCTTTGCCGATGGCCAACCCATGGGCGAGGGCCTGCGTGGCGTGCGCGCACGGGTGCGCAGGGGTCCCGGCGACATCTTGCTGATGGACCGCAGCGTGCGCAGCTTCTACGAGTCGGTCTCGCGCGTGTTCTACGGCAGGGCCAAGCGCGACTAGCAGGCGGGCAGACGGTAAGAAGACAAGGGGTCTGACCAGGCAATGATTGACGAACTGCATGTAACCGACGTTGCCCTTATCCACGAGGCGTCTATCCAGCCCGCCTGTGGCCTGACGGTGCTGACCGGCGAGACGGGCACCGGCAAGACGGCCCTGCTCTCGTCCATAAAGCTGCTGGTAGGGGAGCGTGCGGATGCGGGCTCGGTGCGCGAGGGCGCAACGGGTCTCTGCGTTGAGGCGCGGCTGTTTTTGCCGGAGGGAGACGAGGACGGTATCATTGCGCGTCGTCGCGTCTCGCAGGACGGGCGGAGCCGCGTGGAGATTGACGGGCACCTGTCCTCGGTGCGCGAGCTGGCCGAGCGCGTGGGCTCGACGGTTGACCTCTGTGGCCAGCACGAGCACCAGCGGCTGCTGCGCGTGCAGACGCATGTGGAGCTTCTGGACGCATGGGTGGGTGAGGCGGCAAAGCAGGCACATGAGGCCTATGTGCAGGCGCTGTCTGCGGCGGCTGATGCGGCCGCTGAGCTGCAGCGCATTCAAGAAATGGGGCGCTCGGCGCAGGAGCAGGTTGACGAAGCCGCCTTCGTGCTGCGCAAGATTGATGATGTGGGTCCCAGTGTCGAGGAGTACGAGGAGCTTCAGGAGACCTTGCCGCGCGCGGAGCATGCCGAGTCGTTGCTGCGTGCTGCCCACGAGGCTCGCGAAGGTCTGGTGGGGGATGGCGGCGTGATGGACGCGCTCTCGGAGGCAAGCTCGCTTCTGCATGACGCGGCGTCGCACGACGCTACGCTCGACCGCTATGCCGACGCGCTGGAAAGTGCGCTCATCGATATCGAGGATGTGGCCTCTGACCTGCGTGGATATCAGGACACCGTTGACTTTGACCCCGAGACGCTCGACGAGTTGCAGTCGCGCATGGCGGCGTACCAGGGTCTTCTGCGCACTTATGGCCCGCATGTGGAGAACGTGCTCAAGCGCCGCGAACAGGCGGCAGAGCTGGTTTCGGCTGTGCAGAACGGCGACGAGCTCGAGCGCAAGGCGCGCCGCGCGGTGGAGGAGGCCGAGGCAACCTTGGCTAAGGCCGCCAAGGCGCTCGATCGCGTGCGCCGCAAGGCCGCGCCCGAGCTGGCGCGTGCCATCACCAAGGAGATGGCGTTTCTGCAGATGGGCACGGCCGAGGTGGCGTTTGACATCCAGGCGCTGCCGCGCGAGCAGTGGCATGCGGCGGGCCCCGCAAAGGTCGAGCTGATGTATCGTCCGGCCGCCGGCCTGACGGCGCGGCAGCTGAGGCGCATCGCCTCGGGTGGCGAGGTCAGCCGCGTGATGCTTGCCGTGAAGGTGGTTCTGGGCGAGGCTGCGGGTGCCGAGGGCACCGGCGCAGAGACGCTCGTCTTTGACGAGGTGGACGCCGGTGTGGGAGGCGCGACGGCGGTTGCGCTCGCGCAGGTGCTGGCTCGTCTGGCCAAGACGCACCAGGTCATCGTGGTGACACACCTGGCGCAGGTAGCTGTGTTTGCCGAGCGTCATTACCTGGTGAGCAAGGCCGCGGTTGAGGGTGACGGCGTGCCGCAGACTTCGCTGACTGAGATAACGGGGGAGGAGCGCGTGGCAGAGATTGCTCGCATGCTCTCCGGCCAGGTGACCGAAGCCTCACTCGCGCACGCTCGCGAGCTGCTCGCCCAATGCCAACAATCGCAACCGTAAAGCGGTATTGTTAGGTAGCAGATAGTTTCCCCGGGAAGGGAGCCAGCCATGTCCATCCACAAGATCGTGATCACGGGCGGACCGTGCGGCGGCAAGACTACCGCGCTCAGCCGCATCCAACGCGACCTTTCCCACCTGGGCTACACCGTCCTCACCGTGCCCGAGACGGCCACCTCGCTCATATCGGGCGGCGTGGCGCCGTGGACGTGCGGCACCAACGCGGAGTACCAGAAGTGCCAGATGCTTCTGCAGATGCAGAAGGAGCAGGTCTTCGAGCAGGCGGCCGCGACCATGTCGGACGAGAAGATCGTCATCGTGTGCGACCGCGGCGAGCTGGACAACAAGGCCTACATGACCGACGAGGAGTT
>DJXA01000025.1:13367-16811 GCA_002449555.1 Atopobiaceae bacterium UBA7016
GTCACGGCCGCGAAGGGCGCCGAGGAGTTCTACACGCTGGAGAACAACGGAGCCCGCTACGAGTCGGTGGAGGAAGCGGCCGCGCTCGACGACAAGTTCATCGCCGCGTGGACGGGCCACCCGCACTTCCGCGTCATCGACAACCGCAGCGACTTTGAGGACAAGATGCGCCACCTCATGCGCGAGATCACCTACTTCCTGGGCGACCTCGCCCCGTACGAGATCGAGCGCAAGTTTCTGGTGGAGTACCCCAGTGTGGAGTGGCTGGAGAGCCAGCCCAACTGCCAGCGGGTCGAGATCGTGCAGACCTACCTGCGCTCCGAGCCCGACCACGAGGTGCGCATCCGCCAGCGCGGCACCGAGGGCAACTACATCTACTACCTCACCGAGAAGAGCATCACCAAGAACCACAAGCGTATGGAGCTGCAGCGCCGCCTGAGTGACCGCGAGTACCTCACGCTGCTGATGCAGGCGGACCCCGGGCTGCGTCAGATTGCCAAGACGCGCTACTGCCTGACCTACGAGGGCCAGTACTTTGAGATCGACCTCTTCCCGTGCTGGGACGACCAGGCGATGGTCGAGATCGAGCTGACGAGCGAGGACCAGGAGATTCACTTCCCTACGGAGCTGAAGGTGATTCGCGAGGTGACGGGCGACCCCAACTACCGCAACGCCGTTATCGCGTCCAAGCCGCGCGGTGCCACGCACTAGGGACGCTCACGAGAAGAAAGGTGTGCCATGGGCACGGGAATCGTCGTCATTGGAGCCACGTTCGTTGATATCAAGGGCTATCCGAATTCGGTGTACATCCCCGCAGGTAGAAACGCCGGAAGGGTGGTTGAGGTGCACGGCGGCGTCAGCCGCAACATTGCCGAGGACATCGCCAACGTCGAGTTGCGCCCCACCTTCGTGAGCGTGGTTGACCGCAGTGGCACCAGCACGGGCGTGCTGGAGAAGCTGGAGCGGCACCGCTGCGACACCTCCTACGTCCGCCGCACCGACGACGGCCTGGGCACGTGGCTCGCGGTCTTTGACCACACGGGCGACGTGGTGGCCTCCATCTCAAAGCGCCCCGACCTCAGCGAGATTGAGAGCATCTTGGACGAGCAGGGCGACGAGATCTTCTCGCAGGCCGACAGCGTAGCTGTGGAGATGGACATCGAGGTGTCCATCCTCAAGCGCATCTTCGCCCTGGCGGAGCGCTACGAGAAGTGCGTCTACTCGCCGGTCACCAACATGTCCATTGCGAGCGAGCGGCGCGACCTGCTGCAGCGCGTTGACTGCTTCGTCTGCAACCAGCAGGAGGCCGGCATTCTCTTTTCGGAGGACTATGATCACGTCACGCCCGAAGAGATGCGCGACACGCTGGCGCAGCGCATCGAACAGGCACACATCCGCCGCATGGTGGTGACGATGGGCGCCCAGGGCTCGGTCTATGCGGAGCGCGGTGGCGAGAGTGGCATCTGCCCCGCGCGTGAGGTGGGCGTGGTTGACACCACCGGTGCGGGTGACGCCTTCTTCGCGGGCGTGGCCATCGGCCTGACGTACGGCAAGACCCTGGCGGAGTCCTGCGTGATTGGCACGCGCCTGTCTGCCTCGGTCATCGTAACGGAAGAGAGCGTCTGCCCTCGCTTTATGCCCGCCGAGTTTGGCATCGAGGTCGAGCGGTAGGGTAGGGCGCTCGCGCTTGGCCCCGGCGAAAACCCCTTGCGGATTGGCGGTGCTTTGGCGCACCGTCGTGCGCGCGATTGGCCTACACTGTGACCCAAGCAGCCACTCCTGGCTGCCCGCTCGCAACGATGTAAGGAGATACCATGCGCGTACTGCTTGTTTACAACGACGGCCTCATCGACTCGTTCGACACCATCTATGACCCTGACCAGGAGTATGCGCACGCGCAGCTCGTCACCTTCGTGGAGGAGGACGAGGAGGAAGAGGGTCGCTTCACCACCGGCATCGACCTCGTGCCCATCGTCCACACGCACTCGCACGAGCTTCCCACCATCCGCCGCATCTGCTCGGCCACCTTTACGTCTAAGTACCCGCACGGCTCCGCTCCGTCCATCGCCAAGGTGTGCGAGATGATCGATGGCCTTGAGAAGCTCATCGTCAATGGCTGCGTCATCTGGGAGGGTGACCCTGCGCCGTACATTGCCGATGATCATTACGACGATGTCTACGTGGAGCGCAGCGAGCGCTAACACGCTTAGCGAATGTTGACATCCGGAGGGCCCTGCGGATGTCAACATTCGCATATGAAGAAAGCCGATGTTGACCAAAGGGGCCCTCCCGGTGTCAACATTCGCTTGGGTTCCTAAAGGCGCGTACGGCCTGACGGGTGCGTTTGGCCAGCTGCAGCATCCGGTAGGCTCCGCGTCGCACGGCACATCTCGGTCGGGCGCGACCTGCGTGAGCTCTTTGGCGTACTTGCCCTTGAACTCGTTCAGCCCCATGAGCGGCGGCGAGAACTCAGAACCTACGGCCATGAGGTCGTACTGCGTGCAGCCAAGGCGCCCCAGCTCACAGCACTCGAAGTAGCTTCTTTGATGGCATGAGGCGGCAGAACGTTTAACGAAACCTAAAAGTTCCGTATTTGCCGCCTTCAAGCTGTTGTTGGCGGAAGGAGCCCTCCTGATGTCATCATTCGCAATTGGAGAGCTGATGCTGCCGGCGACGTTACACCACGAAGAGCAGCGCGGCGAGCGTGATGCAGACCGATCCGCCCAGCACGAACAGATGGAAGACGAAGTGCAGGTAGCGCACCTTGGTTAGGGCGTAGAACACCACGCCGGCCGTGTAGCAGAGCCCTCCCGCAAGCAGCAGCCAGAAAGCCGCTGGCGGAAGCAGGTGATACACGTCCGTGATATGCAGAACGACGGCCCAACCCATGACCAGGTAGAAGAGGGTGGTGATCCAACCCGGCTGACGCTCCTGCAGGATTGCCTCGGCAACGGCGCCGACCACCGCCAAGAAGAAGACCGTCACGAAGAGGCGCATACCGCCGTGATCCGCCAGCGTTATCAGCGCAAACGGCGCATAGCTTCCGGCAATCAGCAGATAGATGCACGCGTGGTCGAACACGCGCAGCACCGCCTTGGCGCGCGGCGGCTGAATGGCGTGGTAGAGCGTGGAGAACAGGTACTCGATGACGAGCGGGATGCCCATGAAGAGCGCCGCGGCAAGATGCGATCCGCCTCCGTGGCGAACGGCTTGCACTATGAGCAGCACGAGCGCGGCGATGCCCAGCGCGCAGCCGATGCCGTGCGAGACGGCGTTGGCAATCTCCTCGCCGACGGTGTAGTGAGGGACGTCGCGCCGCGCGACAAGCTCAGTTGAATCTTCCATGGCTATCCTCCTTTTGACGTCCTCAGTATACATCTAGTATTGAAAACTAGATAGTGGAATATGGCAAATGCTCAGCAATACCTCACCCAGGATTAATGA
>DJXA01000182.1 GCA_002449555.1 Atopobiaceae bacterium UBA7016
TCACCATCTGGCTCGACACCGACGAGCTGCAGCGCCCCAAGCGCAGCTAACTGAATTTCCTTGCGTGTCTGTTTCATCGAAGAATTATCCCTTCACTTTTCCTCCATATGTGCTAGGGTGGTAACTTGCCAGGTACGACTCACACAGAAAGGATCCATCATGAGCTACATGGACGAGTTCAAGGAGTTTATCGCCAAGGGCAACGTCATGGATATGGCCGTCGGCGTTATCATCGGCGGTGCGTTCACCTCCATCGTCACCTCCCTCACCGACGACATCATCAACCCGCTGATCACCACCATCACCGGTGGCGGCACCGACATGGCCGGCTCGCTGGTCATCGCCGGCATGGACTTTGGTGCCTTCCTCAGCGCCATCATCAACTTCCTGATCGTTGCCTTCATCGTGTTCAACCTCGTCAAGGCCGTCAACGCCTTCAAGAACACCCTCATCAAGGAAGAGCCCGTCGAGGAGGCTCCCGCGCCCGTGTGCCCGCACTGCCTCGAGGAGGTCAAGGAGGGTGCTACTCGCTGCCCGCACTGCGCAGGCGAGATCCCCGGTGGCGCCAAGGTTGCCTAAGGCTTCAACTCTTTGCTTTGCTCGGGCGGCCCTGCGGGGCCGCCCTTTTGTCGCTCGTCAGCAGGCAAATTAACCGAAGCGCAGCGACAATGGCTATGATGGTTTCATCATTCATCTTATTTCGGGAGTTATCATGCCCGCCATCATCACGCACCACCTCTTTGGTGAGGACGCCGCGACGCGCCTTCCGGAAGGCATCATCGATGGCCAGGAGGAACTGCTGGCCTTTCTTCTGGGCAACCAGGGGCCTGACCCGTTCTGGGCCCACTTTGTGGCAAGGCGCTCGGTCGCTGCGGCCTGCGCCAAGCTTGCCACCGACATGCACGCCGGCAAGGTGGTTGAGGCGTTCATGGCCCTGCGCGATGCCGTGACGCACTTGCCCGAGGACGACAAGCGCGTGGGACGCGCGTTTGTGTTGGGCCTGCTCAGCCACTATGTGCTGGACAGCACGGCGCACCCGTTTGTCTACGCGCAGGAGGCGGCGCTCTGCGAGGCCGACCCCGAGCTACAGCCCGTGCACAGCGAGGTACACGCCATCATCGAGAGCGATCTTGACACGTGGATGCTGTGGAGCCAGCGCGGCCTGACCGTTGAGGACGCCCCCACCCCGCGCAACCTTGCGCACACCGACCGCGTGGTGCGCGTCGCTGGCGCGCTGTATGCGCAGGTGGCGTGGCAGGTCTTTGGCATCGAGATCGGCGCCGACGCCTACGAGGGGTCCGTCGACGACTACGAGCTCATCTATGCCATCGTCGACCCTGCGCCTTCGATGAAGACCAAGCTGCTGAAGCTGCTTGATCCCGTGACCCCGCAGGCGTCGTACGTGCGCTCGCTTGGGCACTATGTGCGCAGAAGCGACGAGTGCCCCGCGGCCAACCTCTCCTGCCATCCGTGGACAGATCCCAGCTCAGGCGAGGTAAGCGAGCTGAGCTTTGGTGATCTGTACTTTGCCGCGCTCGACCGATGGCCCGACTTCGCCGAGGCATTCTCGTACGGTGACGAGAAGTGGCTTCGCAAGCTGACCGGCGGCCTCAACTACGACGGCAAGCCGGAAGCATAAGAGCGCAAACACTCACAATTTTGCATCTTAAGCTGGAAAACGGGCCCTTTCCTCGCAAAACCCGAGGAAGGGGCCCGTACTCTTGCCGGCAGAACAGAATTGTGAGTGTTTCGCTTTTTACAGCTGCTCGGCAACCGTCTCCTGGCGCGAGATGGCGATCTCCATGTTGCCGTTGCGACAGCGCAGGTCGTCGATGAAGGCGCGCTCGGCCTTGGCATCCTTCATGCCCACGTTGTACACCAGGCGGTAGAGGCTGCCCATGTTGACGGTCTTGACGCTGACCAGCTCGCAGTAGGTGGTGTAGCGGGCAAAGAGATCATCAAAGAGCGAGGTGTAGTCGAGGTCCTCGGGCACCGTGATGCGCACCGTGCGGTCGGTGGCGTCGCTGCCCGTGCCAAAGCCCACCAGCTGATACACGAAGAAGCCGCCGCACAGAATGGCCGTCACGAGGGTGGCGTAGGCAACGTAGCCCATGCCGCAGACCAGGCCGATCACCATGGACATAAAGATGAAGCCGATGTCACGCGCAGAGCCGGCGACGCTACGGAAGCGCACGAGGCTGAAGGCGCCCGCGACCGCCACGCCAGCGCCCACGTTGCCGTTGACCATGGCGATGACCACGGCCACGATGGCGGGAAGCATGGCCAGCGTGGTCACGAAGCCCTTGTTGTGACGGTTCTTGAAGCAGTAGCACAGGGCGATCACGAGGCCGAGCGCCAGGGCGACGGCGATGCTGGTGACGAGCGGGGTGAGCATGATGGAGCTGGAGACGGTGTCGGTGGTGGAGAAAAGCGATTCAAACATGATAGGCGTTCCTTTCGGGACGAGGGTTACCTTCGTTGGGTTGTGGGGTTGACGAGCCTGCGCGACTTACGCGACGGCGGCCTTGACGTCGGCAAAGCGGGGCCGACGAAGCGCCGGAACGTGGATGGGAGCGGGCGCGTAAGAGGGCAGCGTGGACAGGTGTCGGCCCTTATATGCAAACTGCCGGGAAAGAATCTGCTGGTAGGCCGTGCCGTACTTGGAGAAGCTCGTCTTGTAGATGCGCTCGGCAGACAGGAACCGCACCAGCCAAAGCGGCATGGCTCCCGCGCACTTCACCTCAAGCAGCACCTTGCCGTCGGGCAGGATCTGCGCGCCAGCGCTGCCCATGGTGAGGTCCATGTCCTCGGTGCGATAGCGCACGCGGCGGTCGAACGTCATGCGAAACTCGTGGTCGTCGGAAGCGTAGAAGGCTTCGCGGTCGTAGGCAATGTACGCCGCGGGAACCAGGCCGCCGTAACGGCGGATGGAGAAGTCAAGCTCGCGCTCGATCTGGTTCTGCGGGTCACCCTCGCCGCGGAGGAACTGCATCGCGCGAGCGGGGTCCATGGTAGCGCGGCGCTTGTAGACCACACCCTCGCTCTTCTTCTTCAGCTCGAGGAAGACGGGCTTGCCCTGCTTGAGCGGGCCATAGCTGCGGATGCGCACCTTCTCCTTGTAGACCGGCTTCTCGAGCGAGCGACGAATGAGCAGGTTGGACGGGGTGTCGTAGTACACGTTGCACACCGTGGAGGCGCCCCACTCGTCGGGCACCATGTACGGCGCCATCGCCTGCATGAGGCGCACGCACTGCTCCTCGGTGAGCTGGTACTTGATCTCGTAACGCTTGAATGTAAGCTGCATCATGGTATGTCCCTTCCGTTGCTGAGACATACTCTACGAAGCAGACCTTAAAGAAGCTTAAAAGCGCGGTAGCCCTCACAATTGCGCGACGTCACTGAGCGCAACCTGAAAGCATCCAAAGCGGCTGCTGACACGGGTTCAGCCCACGGGGACGGCGCCAGGGCCGGACAATCAGGACGGAGGCTTCTGTCCGGGTTTTCCCGGACAGAAGCCTCCGTCCTGATTGTCCGGCCCTGGCGCCGTCCCCGTGGGCTGAACCCGTGTCAGCAGCCGCATTAAGCTTCGGGTAGCTGGCCAGTCTCGAGTATCTTGAGCAGGGCATCCTCGTCCAGCACGGGAACGCCCAGCTGCTGGGCCTTGGTGAGCTTCGAGCCCGCCGCGGCACCCGCCACCACGTAGTTCGTCTTCTTAGAAACCGAACCCGATACCTTGGCGCCCAGCTCCTTGAGGGCGTTGCCCGCGTCCGTGCGCTTTAAGGTTTCCAACGTGCCCGTCAGCACGAAGGTGAGGCCTGCCAACGTCTGGGGACGCACCGGCTCGGTAACCTCCTCCTCAAGCATAACGCCCGCCTTGCGCAGGCGCTCCACCACGGCCAGGTTGCGCGGCACCTGCAGGAAGTCGTGCAGGCTCTGGGCAATCTTGGGACCGATGCCCTCAACCAGCGCAATGTCCTCCTCGCTTGCCGCAGCGAGCGCCTCCATCGAGCCAAAGCGCTTGGCAAGCGCAGCGGCCACGCTGGCACCCACGTGCCGGATGCCCAGACCAAAGAGCACGCGCGCCAGACCGCGGCCCTTGGACTCCTCCACCTGTGCCATGATCTTGGCGGCAATGGTCTTGCCCACCACGATCTTCTCCCCCGCCACGCTCATGCGGCCGGTCCAGAGGTCGGCCAGCGTGTCCTCGGTCAGGCGATCGTAGAAGTCGGCGACGTCGGTCAGCACGCCCTGCTCGACCATGCGATTGACCAGCTCGTCACCCAGGCCGTCGATGTCCATGGCGCCGCGGCTGCCCCAGTGGATGAGGCGCTCGGACGCCTGAGCCGGGCAGTCGATGGACACGCAGCGATAGGCAACCTCGCCCTCCTCACGCACCACGGGGCTTCCGCAGCTGGGGCAGAGCTCGGGCATGTTCCACAGCGGCCTGGCCTCGTGCACCGGACCTTCGTCGCCCTCGGTCACGGGGCCGACCACCTCGGGGATGACGTCGCCCGCCTTGTGGACCACAATGGTGTCGCCCACGCGCACGTCCTTGCGGCGGACCTCGTCAATGTTGTGCAGCGTGGCGCGGGCGATGGTGCTTCCTGCCACCACCACAGGGTCGAACTCGGCCACCGGGGTAAGCACGCCCGTACGGCCCACCTGGATGCGGATCTCGCGCAGGACGGTGGTCTTCTCCTCGGGCGGGAACTTGTAGGCGATTGCCCAGCGCGGGGCGCGCGCCGTAAAGCCCAGCGCGGCCTGGCTGGCGAAGGAGTCGACCTTCACCACCACGCCGTCGATGTCGTAGTCAAGCTCGTCGCGGTGCGCGAGTGCCTGCGCGCAGAACTCGTGCACCTCGGCGGCAGACAGGCAGCGCTTCGCATTAGGGTTCACGCTGAAGCCGCAGGCAC
>DJXA01000202.1:0-5097 GCA_002449555.1 Atopobiaceae bacterium UBA7016
CCAAGATGAGCCGGCTTGAGCCGCCCGTGCCGTTACCCAGCGGGTCGCCGCCCTGAATCATGAAGCCGTTGATGATGCGGTGGAAGGTCAGGCTGTCGTAGAATCCGCTGGCCGCCAGATCGCAGAAGTTGCTGACCGTGACGGGCGCCACGTCGGCATCAAGCTCGAGCTCAATGGTGCCAAAGTCCTTGACGTCAATGGCCACATGGTGTTTGCCAGACGCATAGGCGCCCTCGATGGGCTCGGTCAACACGCCTTCGGCAACCGCGGGCGCGCTGGCCGAGGAGCCGTCCGAAGAGGTCGTCGAGGTCTGGCCACCACAGGCGGCAAGGGCAAGGGGCAAAGACAGCGCGGCGCCGACAAGCGCACGGCGTGAGAGCAAACGTGAATGCAAAGACATGGTTCCTCCTTCGTCTGTTGACTGGTACATGCTAGCGCAAGGCCCCTCGCTCGTGGGCCAAGCCCGTGGACAAGCGCTCAGGCAAAGTCGCGCAGGTTGCCCTCGGCATCAAAGCGCAGCTCGTAGGGCTCCGTCAGGATCTCGATGCCGTCCACGTGGCTCAGGTCGTCCGCTAGCGCCTCAGACACCTCGAACTCGTTCAGGGAGAGCGTGTCATGGATGCGCACCACGCGCGCTCGCGCGTAGTCAATGCGTGGGCAGGTTCGCAGGGCGACGCGCAGGGCATCGTAGTCGCTGTCCTGATAGAAGGGGATCTTGCCCCCATCGATCATCAGATTGGTGGTGAGGTTTACCCAGGTGCTCTCCCAGTCCACCTGGTCGAGGCACCTTCGCGTGGTGATGTCCGCCAGCCCGAGCCCACAGGCGTTGTGATGGCTGAGCTCGGTGAGCCCACGCACGAACAGGCGCCGCGCATGGAAGTCGTCCTTGAAGTACGGCATGAAGCCTCTCCCTGTCACGTTGGGGTCGGCGCCCTCGCCCGAGACGTCCTTGCCGATGCGGTCTATCACGAGCACGTCCACGTCGTCAAACTTGAAGCGCGGAAACCGCTCCCGCGCGATGCGCAGAAGCTCGGCATCGCCCTCGACGATCTTCTCGCGGGGATACACGCGCAGCTCAGCAATCTGGTCGTAGGCGTTTTGCACCACGCCCACGCCAAAGACGACGGGGAGGCGGTCCAAGAAGAGCTGGGCGGCCTGTGGGATAGTCTCGGCAAAGGTGTCAAACCCGCGCTGGTGGAGGCTCGAGCACCCCTTATGCTTTGCCAGGCCGATGGCCATCATCTTGAGCAGCCCGCTCTCGTGCGGGCCCTTGAAGTCGGTGTGGGGCTTGACCTTGTTGTACACGACGATGCCATCCGCCTCGGCGGCAAGCCGGTCGCAGTAGATGGGGGTCGCGGCGCCATCGTCCAGCTCGCCTATCTGCACCACCTCCATGCTCGCGCAGATCGGCACGCCAACGGCCTCCTCGGTGATGCCATAGCCGGCGAGGATCTCTAGGTTGCCCTCCACCGTTCCGCCCCCGTGGCTTCCCATCGCGGGAACGACAAAGGGACGAGCGCCCCACTCCTTCAGCTGGTCGCAGAGGGTTCGCACGATGAGGGCGTTATTCGGTATGCCACGGCTTCCCACCGCCACGGCAATGCGCCCTCCCCTCACCAAGCTCGCATAGTCCTCGCGAGCCAGCTCCTTTCGCAGATGTGCGGCGACGTCATCTATGTGGCTTCGCGAGAAGGTCTGGCGCACTCGCACCATGCGCGGCAAGCGGACCTCGTCGATCCCCTGGATGGGAATGCTCATCGAGGGGAAGCTCATCGTCTTCATGGGGCATCATCCCTTGACATGGGCCCATCCGGCTCGTGCCGAATGGGCCCACACAAATCGAAAACGGCGACGTCCGAGCCTTACAGGCCCATCATCACGCCGGCGTAGGTCATGGCCATCATCAACACGAGGAAGCCAAAGGCGTACGGGGCGATCTTGGCGATGATCTCGCCGTCCTTGCCGGAGAGGTCGCATGCGGCGCAGCCGATGGCCACGTTCTGCGGAGAGATCATCTTGCCAGCAGATATACCCAGCGAGTTGGACGCCACGAGCCACGTCTCGTTGACGCCAATGGACTGGGCGGCCTGCAGCTGCACGTTGCCGAAGAGGACCTCTGAGGAGGTGCCAGAGCCCGTCACGAAGGTGCCGAGCGCGCCAAGAGCGGGCGCCACCAGCGGGTACAGGTTGCCGAGCGACCCCACGAAGAAGGCCGCGATGCTCGCGATCATGCCCGAGTAGCCCATGATCTTGGCCACCGAGAGCACGCCCAGCATGGTGAGGATGGTCTTGGACATCTGCTTGACCGTGGCGGCCAGCACCGAGAGCATCTGACGGATGGGGCATCCCTGGATAAGGCCACCTGCGATGCCGCAGAGCAGAATGAGGACGCCCGGCGTGTTGATCCACGAGAAGGTGAGCGTGGCTGGGTTCTCGCCCGCGTAGACCTGCACCTGCGTCTTGATGGCGGAGAGCGGCTGGGAGATGAACGGCACGAGCGAGCTGGTGAGCAGCAGCACCACGAAGATGAGGATGAACGGCGACCAGGCCACGAGCGCATCGTGCACGGTGAGCTTGCCGCGACCGGCGGCCACCTTCAGGCGCTCCTCCTCAGGCACGGGCGTGCCCTTCATGCGCAGCGCCATGAGGAACGTGCACGCCAGCGAGCAGACGGCGCCCACCACGTCAGGCAGGGCGGCGCCGATAAAGCGCGCGGCGATGAGCTCAGGGATGGCGAAGGAGAGGCCCGCGACGAGCGTGATGGGCACGACGCCCTTCAGGGCCTTGGGGCCGCCGCCCACCAACATGACCATGAGGAACGGGCACGCGATGACGAACGGGAAGACCTGCAGCGCCTGCGTGAAGGCGAGGTCGGTCTCGACGATGCCCGTGATGGAGGCCAGCGTGGTGGTGGGGATGCCGATGGAGCCGAACATGGTGGGCGTGCCATTGGCGATGAGGCACGCGAGGATGGACGTGATGGGGTCAACGCCCAGGGCCATCATCATGGACGCAGGGATGGCCACGGCGGTACCAAAGCCGGCCATGCCCTCCATGAAGTTGCCGAAGCACCACACGATGAGCAGCGTGAGCACGCGACGGTCGGACGAGACCGAGGTCAGCATCTGCTTGATCTTATCCATGGCGTGGGTGCAGACGGTGAGGTTGTAGGTGTACACCGCCGCAATGATGACGATGACGATGGGCCAGAGCGCGAAAAGGCAGCCCTCAAGCGCGGCCGTCGCCACCTCAACGGGCTTCATATGCCAGACGGCCATAGAGACCACCACCGCCACGGCCAGCGCCTCAAAGCTGGCGATCCACGCCTGCTGCTTGAGCGCGATAAGCGCGATGATCAGGCAGATGATGGGTGAAAGTGCGAGGACGAACATGAGGAAGAGCTGTCCCATACGTGCTCCTTTGCTCACGGACCAGATGCCATACCTGTCCATGGTAGCAAGACCGCGGGAGCCGAGGAGCAGCAGATTTGCGGGCGCTCGATGCATCCTGTAAACGGAACTCCCCGTCGAGGAGTTCCGTTTACAATGGGCACGCTACATACCGCATGAGATAGGAGCAACAATGCCCTGCACCACCCTGCTTGTCGGAAAGCGCGCAAGCTACGACGGATCAACCATCATCGCCAGAAACGAAGACTCCCCCAACGGCGAGTTCACGCCCAAGAAGCTGGTGGTGGTCAAGCCCGAGGACCAGCCGCGGCACTACAAGAGCGTGCTTTCGCACGTAGAGATCGAGCTTGACGAGGAGCCCATGCGCTACACCGCGGTTCCCAACGCCCTTTTGGATGAGGGCATCTGGGCCGAGGCGGGCGTCAACACGCTCAACGTGGCCATGTCCGCCACCGAGACGCTCACCTCCAACGAGCGCGTGTTGGCTGCCGACCCGCTGGTGCGCCTGCAGAAGGCCGTGGGCACTCCTGGTGAGGAAGGCTACCAGCCCGAAGTTGCCGGCGGCATCGGCGAGGAGGACATGGTCACGCTGGTGCTCCCCTACGCCACCTCCGCCCGCGACGGCGTGCGCCGCCTGGGGGCGCTGCTCGAGCGTTACGGCACCTACGAGATGAACGGCATCGCCTTCTCTGACGTTGACGAGATCTGGTGGATGGAGACGGTGGGCGGCCACCACTGGATTGCCCGCCGTGTGCCGGACGACTGCTACGTCACCATGCCCAACCAGCTGGGCATCGACGCGTTTGACCTTGCCGACGCCGAGGGTGAGCAGCACGAGTGCATGGCGAGCGCCGACCTGCGCACGTGGATGGCTCGCTATCACCTTGACCTGACGCTGCGTGACGAGGGCGACTCCCCCGACATCTTCAACCCGCGCGAGGCGTTTGGTAGCGCGAGCGATGCCGACCACGTGTACAACACACCGCGCGCGTGGGCCATACAGCGCTTCCTCAACCCGCGCAGCAACACCTGGGACGGCCCCGACGCGGACTTCCGCCCAGAGGACAACGACATCCCCTGGTGCCGCATGCCTGAGCGCAAGATCACCATGGAGGACGTGAAGTACGCGCTGTCGCTGCACTACCAGGGCACGCCGTTTGACCCCTACAGCCGCCGCGGCACCGAGGTGACGCGTGGCATGTACCGGCCCATCGGCATCAACCGCAATGGCCAGCTGGCCGCGATGCAGCTGCGCCCCTATGCCAGCGACGAGACGCGTGCGCTGCAGTGGATGGCCTACGGCTCCAACGCCTTCAACGCGCTCGTGCCCTTCTTTGCCAACGTTGACGAGGTGCCCGCGTACCTCGAGAACACCACGGCGCAGGTCACCACCGAGAGCTTCTACTGGACCAACCGCCTCATCGCCGCGATGGCCGACGCGCACTTTGGCGACTGCGTAGCCGACATCGAGCGATATCAGATGAAGGTGGGTGCGCAGGCAGGCGCCGTCATCAACGAAGCCACCGACGGCCCGGCAGGCGAGCTTGCCGCCTCCAACCAGCGCATCGCCGACATGCTGCGCCGCGAGACCGACGCAGTGCTTGCCAAGGTGCTCTACACCGCCAGCATGGGCATGCAGAACGGCTTCGCCCGCTCCGACGGCTGACGCAATTTCGGTCCCTGACTC
>DJXA01000202.1:5207-7641 GCA_002449555.1 Atopobiaceae bacterium UBA7016
GAGTCAGGGACCGAAATTGCGTCAGAGCGTAAGCGTGGCGGTCTCGAGGCCGTCGGCTTCTGCGGTAACAGTGCAGGGGCCGTCGCCTAGGCGCACCACGGCCAGGCCTCGGCCGTAGCGCAGCGGGAAGCAGCCCTCGAGGTACGAGCGCTCGGACTTCTGGGCGGCACTGCCAAAGGCAAGGAGCTCGCCACCGGTCACCGAGACACGCACCTCTTGCTCGCAGCCTGCCTCAACCACGCCGCGCTCATCGGCCACCTCAACGTCAATAAACACCACGTCACCAGCACCGTCAGCGCCTGGAAGCCGCCTTGGCCCACGCGTCAGCACCAACCCGAGAGAGCTCTCAGCGCTGGTCAGCACAGCCTTCCCCAAAACCTCGCCACGCGCGGTGCACGCCAGCGCGACCAGCTCTCCCGGAGCATACCGCACGCGGAAGTCCGCATGGCACTCGTGCGTGCGCTTCACCGCCACACACCGCCCGTTCAGGTACAGCTTGGCGATGGGTGCCTTGGTGTACACCTCAACCGTGGTCTTTACGCCCTCGCACCCTGCCCAGCTCCAGCTGGGGATAGAGTTGGTGCCACGCCACGGCGCCATCACCGGGTTGGGCAACGTGCAGGGCCGCACGTAGACGAGCGGGTCCTCCACGCCCCAGACCACCTCGGCCATCGCGCACTCGCCGTTGGGGTTGCCCACCAGGTCGAGCGCGCCGGTGTCGGCGCACAGCCACGGGAACGGCTTGTTCACCATCTCGGGGTCATCCGACCAGCCGGCCAGACTGCACTCGCCCAGATAGTCCCACGACGTCCACATGAAGTCGCCTACCACCTGCGGCACCGACTCCACTAGCTTCCAGTTTTTCGCGAGGTCATAGGGCATGGTCTCCGCGCCAAACACCGGCCTGTCGGGAACGCGCCGCACGTCAGGCAGGTAACGGCTCGCACCATAGTTATATCCGGCAATGTCTAGCTGGTCGAAGAACGGCGCGTTGGCGCGCCCCACCATGGGTGTGCCCGCGATTAACGACATCACGTCACCCATCTTAGCCACGTAGGTGTTGTACAGAAGACTCGCGTTCTGCTCCCCCATGCCGCCGTCGGCGTTGGTGGCTGCCTCGCCCTCCTCGCCGTCGCCGTTGAACGAGTCGATACCCAAGCCCGACGCAAACAGGATGGTGGGGTTGACCCCCGCCGTCACGGGACGCGTCGCATCAAGGGCGCGCACGCGCTCGGCCAGTTGGCGGGCACATTCCACGCCGCGCTCCTCGTGCGGCTCCGCGTTCTCGTTGCCAATGGAGTACAGGATCACGCTGGCGTGGTTGCGGTCCTTCTCCACCATCGCGGCAAGGTCCGCCTCCCAGCACTCCGCGAAGTCGCACGCATAGTCTGCCGGATTCTTGTGCCGGTACCACATGTCCGCAAACTCATCCATCACGTACATGCCCAAATGGTCACATGCGTCGAGCATGCTCTTCGAAATGGGGTTATGCGCCGAGCGGACAGCGTTGAAGCCATGGCTCTTCAGCACGGCCACCTCACGCCACGCGGCCTCGGGCGGCTCGGCCGCGCCAAGGATGCCCTTGGTGTGGTGCACGCAGCCGCCGCGCAGGAGCGTCTCCTGCCCGTTGACGCGCAGACCAAACGAACCCCAGGTAATCTGACGAATGCCCACCGGCAGGCACTCCTCGTCTACCACCTCGCCGTCCCGGGCAAGCGTCACGCGACACGTGTACAGGTTTGGCTCATCGGCACTCCACAGGTGGGCATCAGGCATCTCAAAGAGTACGTCGGCACCCCTGCCCTCGGCCACAACCGTGCCCTGCCACAGGAGTTCGACCGTAATCACGCCGCTGCCCACCGCCTCGCTCTGCACGCGCACAACCGCAGGGTCGACCGACTCCGTCGTCACCCGCACGCCGCCGAGCGTCAGATGGACGGCCTCTTGCACATACAGCCGTGCAGGGCGATAGATGCCACTCCCCGAGTACCAGCGCGAGTTGGGCTGATGCGAGTTATCGGCAATAACCTCCAGCTCAGACGTGGTGCCCGGCTTCAGCGCGTCGGTTAGGTCAACCATGAAACCCGTGTAGCCGTAGGCGTTTCGCGCCAGCTCCACGCCGTCGACGAGCACCGTGGCCTTCTGGTACACGCCCTCAAGCTCAAGCGTGACGCGCTTGCCCTCCCACTCGACAGGCACGTCAATGACGCGCTGGTAGCGATAGGTGCCACCCGGAAAGTATGCCCCAGCATTGCCCGTCACTGCGTCGGCCGAGCGCGGCTCAGAGAGCATCGCGTCATGCGGGATCACCACCTGTTCGCACACGTCGGAGTCCCCGCGATACAGAAGCCAGCCATCCGTAAGCTCAACAACCTGGCGCATCTTGCCCCCTCTTATCGGCTTATACGATGCAACTTTGGGTCAGGCCCCGATT
>DJXA01000202.1:7739-14425 GCA_002449555.1 Atopobiaceae bacterium UBA7016
AATCGGGGCCTGACCCAAAGTTGCACATTCACGTGTTCTTATGCCAGCTCGGCCACAATCTCGTCGGTGCTGACGATACGCGAGCCGTAGCACTTCACAAAGTGCTCGATGCCCGCCTCCTGCGTGCCGCAGAGGAAGGTACGCGTGGCGTCCTCAACCACCACGGACGCATAGCCCAGGAAGTAGGCGTCCGCCAGCGTGTGCAGCACGCAGATGTTGGTGTCCTCGCCCACCGCGATGACGGTGTCCACGCCCAGCTCGCGCAGGGTGAGGTCGAGGTCGGTACCAAAGAAGCCGCTGTAGCGACGCTTCGGGATGATGAAGTCGCGCTCGCCCGAGCCAGCCTTCAGGGCCGGGTTGGGCACCGCCTTGCCACGCACGCCGTGTTCACCCCACAGGTCAAGCTCGCGGTCGACACCCAGGATGTGCGCGTCGTCGCAGAAGATGACGGGCATGCCCGCCGCGCGAGCCGCGTCCACCACGCGCGTCGAGTTCGCGACCACGCGCTCCTCTTCGGGGCTGGGGTTGTACAGCGTGTCGTCACCCTCAGTGACCAGCACGTCAATGACTAGCACTGCAGTCTTTGCCTTGTCGAGCGCCATGCGAGACTCCCTTCGGTGTCTTGGTTAGGACAGGGCCACGCCACCCATCCAGCCCCAACGCGGCGTCACGAGGCCGCTGTAGCTGGCAATCCAGGTGTCGAGCCCCTGGGTGTTGATGAATCCGATGTTTTCCATCACCAGGCCGTTTCCGATGTAGATGCCCACGTGGCCGTAAATGGCGCCCAGACCCGAGGAGGGATAGGTGGACACGGCCACGATCATGCCCGGCTGAATGGCACTGGTGTCGGAGCTGAAGCAGTAGTAGTTGTAGAGGTCGCAGGCGTTGCCACCCCACGAGCCCACGCCCGCGCGCTCGAACACGTCCTCGACCCACCAAGCGCACAGGCCGCCGCCCGGCGAAGGAGTGGTGTAGCACGCGTTGATGACCGCCTGCGCGGAACCGCTTGCGCCAGCAACGATCTGGTCAGGGTACACGCGCGAGCCACCCGAGCTCGAGCCGGACGAAGCGGCGGCGGCCGCAGCCTCGCGAGCGCGCTCGGCCTCCTTCTCGGCCGCCATGAGTTCCTCGTCACGCTGAGCGATAAGCTCCTGCACCTTGGCGTCGAGGCTCGAGATGAGCGCGGACACCTCCTGCTGCTTGGCGCGAAGGTCCTCGATCTGGGCCTCCTGCAGAGCATTGAGCTCCTCGAGCTCGGCGCGACGCTCCTCAAGCTCGGCCTTCTGCTCCTCAAGGGCAACCTTATGCTCCTCAAGCTCGGCCTTGATCTGCTTCACGTCCGCGATGAGCTGTGTGTCGCTCTGGCTGATCTTGTCCAGATAGTAGATGTTGGACTCCAGCTCCTCAAAGCTGGAGGACGAAAGCAAGATGTCCAGGAAGTTGGTACCGCCGGTCTTGTAGGCGCTGGAGATGCGCTTCGACAGACGCTCCTGCTTGCGCCCGAGCTCGCGCTCACGCGACGCAATTGCCTCCTCGGTATCAGAAATCTGCTCCTGCGTAACGTAGATCTCTTCCTCCGTGGCATAGATCTGGTCGAGCGTCTGGGCCTGCGCGATGGAGAGCTCCTGCACCTCTCCGGCCAACGCATCGAGCTGCACCATGGCCGCATCGTACTGGCCCTGTACCTCGTCAATCTGAGCCTGGGTCTGGTCGGCCTTGGCGCGAAGCTCTTCCTCGGTCTCGGCAAACGCGGGCGTCGCGGCAAGAAGCGCCCCAGCACCAGCCAAAAGCTTGAGTGCCTCGCGACGCGTCAACATGTTCTCATTCTTCTTGGGTTCCACGTCATCCCCTAGTTCGTTGAAGGTCTGCTTCGGGCTGTCGAGTTCCCCGCAGGCGGGCCGCAGCCCACGAGCGTAGACAGTATGGTAACACGCCGCCAGACGAACATGCCCCGCGAGGACCCAACTGCACAGCCTAGGTGTTTGAGGGTACCCAGCCTTGCGCGGGTTCGACCAAACCTCACCAATTGTGCCCAAGGCCTTCACCGAGGGCACAAGAAACTGAAGCGGCGCAGAACGCGCCTGAAAAGCCCGCTACAGGACCTCGTTCATGGCTCCCGAACGGAATCCTGCGAGGTCAAGAGCCACGTAGGTGAAGCCGATGCCCTTGAGGCGCGCCACTACCTGGGTGCGTACGTCATCCGCTGCAAGGCAGGCGACGTCGTCAGCAGGCACTTCGATGCGCGCAAGCTCTCCCCGTGCGCCGTGGACCCGCACGCGAAGCTGCGCAAACCCGAGGTCGTGCAGGTAGTCCTCGGCCTGCTCGACCATGGAAAGCTTCTGCTCGGTAATCTCGTCGCCGTACGCAAAGCGCGAGGCAAGGCACGCGGCCGAGGGCATGTTCCATGTGGGAAGCCCCATCTGATGCGAGAGCTCTCGTATCTCCGCCTTGGTAAGGCCCGCCTCCTGCAGCGGGCTCCGAATGCCCAGCTCGGACAGGGCGCGCAGGCCAGGGCGGTAGTCGCCTTGGTCGTCCACGTTTGACCCGTCCACCAGACACGCCATGCCATGCCGCCGCGCGACGTCTTGCATGTGCAGGAAGAGCTCCTTCTTGCAGTGATAGCAGCGGTCCTTGGGGTTCTCGCGAAAGCCCGGCACGTCCAGCTCGTTGAAGCGCATCACCTCGTGCGCGATGCCCTGCTCTGCACAGAACTGCTGCGTGCGCTCGATGTCGCGCGTGGGAATGGAGCGCCCAGCCGAGGTGACGGCAAGCATGTTCTCGCCCAGCGTGTCGTGCGCCACCTTGGCGAGCAGCGTTGAGTCGACGCCACCCGAGTAAGCGACGGCAACCGTCCCCATGTCACGCAGGATGCTCCTCAACGTGTCAAGCTTGGTTTGCAAGAGGTTTTCGTTCGTCATAATTCCTACCTGTTTGATTGGCATTCGTGACATTGTATGACAACCGTATGCATTCGTGCCACAATAGTAGGAAATACCTATGAGGAGGGCATGTGGAGAAGAGGGACCTAGAGGAATTGCTGTCTGCCGTCGCCGATGGCAGCGTTGCGGTTGATGAGGCAAGCCGTCGGCTCTCGCATCGCTCGTTTGAGGACCTGGGCTACGCCAAGCCCGACCTTGACCGAGGCAGGCGCCAAGGCGTGTCCGAAGTGGTGTACGGCGCCGGCAAGACGGCCGAGCAGATCATCGGCATTGTCGAGGCGCTGCACGCCGCGGGCGACCAGCACATCATGGTGACGAGGCTTGAGGCAGAGAAGGCCCGTGCGGTTGCCGCCGGTCTCAGCCCCGAAGTTGCCGCCATCTTTGCCTATCATGACCTGCCGCGCATTGGCATTGTGGGCAATAAACCGCAGGCAGATGGCTTTGGTTATATCGCGGTTGCTGCCGCCGGCACCAGTGACCTGTACTGCGCAGAAGAGGCCGCGCTGACAGCCGAAATGCTGGGGAGCCGCGTGGTGAGGCTCTACGACGTGGGCGTGGCGGGATTGCACCGGCTGCTCGCCCACACCGACGAGCTGCGCGGGGCTACCGCCGTGATTGCCATCGCGGGCATGGAGGGCGCGCTAGCCAGCGTGGTGGGCGGACTGGTCCCCTGCCCCGTCATCGCCTGCCCCACCAGCGTGGGCTATGGCGCCTCGCTGGGCGGCATTGCCGCGCTGCTGTCGATGCTCAACTCGTGCGCCAGCGGCGTCTCGGTGGTGAACATCGACAACGGATTTGGTGCTGGGTATCAGGCCGCGCTCATCGACCACGTGGGACGCTGGCAGGCATAAGGCGGAAGAAGGCTGGCGCGCCTTGGGCGCGTGGGGAAGGAGCCAAGCATGGGAAGAACGCTTTACCTTGACTGTTCGAGCGGCATTAGCGGCGACATGGTGGTTGGCGCGCTGCTGGATGCCGGCGCGAGCGAGGAGCGCTTGCGCGCGGCGCTGAGCAGCCTAGGCGTGGGCGGATTTGAGATCAAGGTGTCGCGCAAGACGGTGTCAGCGCTTGACGTGTGTGACTTTGACGTGGCGCTCGACGCCGAGCACGATGGCCACGACCACGACATGCAGTGGCTGTACGGCAACCTTGATGGCGATGAGCATCACCACCATCACGACCATGAGCACGATCATGAGCATCATCATGACCACGAGCGCCATGAGCATGAGCACCACCATCATGACCACGACCATGAGCATCACCATCACCACGAGCATCGCGGCCCGGCCGAGGTCAAGGCCATCATCGATGCCGGCAATCTCAGCGCCCGCACGCGCCAGATTGCGCATCGCATCTTTGACATCGTTGCCGAGGCCGAGTCAAAGGCCCATGGCGTCCCACTTGAGGAGGTGCACTTCCACGAAGTTGGCGCCGTCGACTCCATCGTCGACGTGGTAGCCGCCGCTTTTTGCATTGACGACCTCAAGATTGACGACGTCGTCATCTCCGCGCTTGGCGAGGGACACGGCCGCGTGCGCTCCGCCCACGGCGTGCTTCCCATCCCGGTTCCCGCGGTGGCCAACATCGTCGCCGCCCATGGCCTGGTGCTCACGCAGCGCGACATCGCGGGCGAGCTCGTCACCCCCACCGGCGCGGCCATCGCCGCGGCGCTGAGAAGCGCAGATGCCCTGCCCGCAAGCTACCGCATCGTGTCCGTCGGCACGGGCTCTGGCAAGCGCGACTACCACCCGGTCAGCACGGTCCGCGCCACCATCGTCGAAGAGGTCAAGGCAACCGCGGCACCGTCAGACTACACCTTCGAGGCTCCGCACCTGTGGAAGCTCGAGACCGAGGTGGATGACTGCACGGGTGAGGCGCTCGCCCACGCGCTTGACCGCCTGTACGAGGCAGGCGCCTTTGAGGCTCACTACCTGCCCGTCTTCATGAAGAAGGGCCGCCCGGGCTATCAGATCGAGGTACTGTGCGCAGAGGCCGCCATCCCCGCGCTTGAGCAGGTCATCTTTGAGGACACCACCACCATCGGCATCCGCCGCACGCCGCTTTGGCGCACGGCGCTTCCGCGCGAGATTCTTGGCATCGAGACGGTCTATGGCCCCGCAAAGGTGAAGGCCGTCGTACTTCCCGATGGCGAGCGCAGGCTTTATCCCGAGTACGCAACCGTCGCCGCGCTTGCAAAGAGCGCCGGCGCCTCGTATCAGGCCGTCTATCGGGCTGTTATTGCTGCCGCACAGGCCTAGTCGCAGAGCTTAACCGAGCGCCGGTGCCCGCTTTTCCTGAAGAACCTGCTGTTTCAGGAAAAACGGGCACCGGTGCTCGGTTGCTTTAGCACTCCGGGCCCTCAACAAACCATTCGAGCGTCGCCTTGCGCAAGTCGCCGCCCTCAAACGCCACCGAGGCAACGCTGCCCTTCGAGAAAGGCACGTCCTCTCCCGTCAGGGTCCACAGCATGCGATGCATGAAGGGCACGTGGCCAACGGCCACCACGGTGCCATCGCCCTCCGCACCCAGCTCAGCAAGAAACTCGTCGTCATCCTGCTCGTACAGCGAGGTATGGATGTCAAACTCGTCGGGGTCGATGTCCAGGACGTCAGCCGCAATCTCGGCGGTCTGGTTGGCACGCACGGCGGGGCTCACCCAGAAGGCCACGTCGGCCAGGGCCTTGAGCGGCTCAAGGGTCGTGGGATACGCCTTGCGCAGCGCCTTTGCGCCACGTTTAGTCAGACGACGAGACTCGTCGGTTCCCTCGGGACCAAAGAATTCGGTGTCACCATGCCTCACCAGCACCAACCTCTGCAGCATTCCATCCTCCTTCACGGGCGTCGCCCACGCCTAGGCTCTCTTCATTTCGCTGTGCAGCTCGTTCCGCAAGAAATCGAGGGCGAGGTGCGCGCATTCTTCGCGCTCCGCCCCCACAAATCCATGTCCGGCGCCGTCAATAACATCAAGCTGTGCAGACGGATACACGCCAGCCGCCCTCTGCGAATACGAGAGCGGAACCACCTGATCATCGCTGCCATGGACGATGAGCACGTCCTTCTTGAAGCCATCCATGCCCGCATACGCGTCGCGCGCGAGAAGGGTCCGCGCATAGGCAGGCGAAAGCTCGATGCCAAACGCCTCCATCTTGTCGGGCATCTCGGCTCCCTCGGGGATGCGCTGGCGCACGGCGTCGCGCAGCACGAAGCCCGGATACAGCAACACCAGCGCCCGGAAGGTGTCGGGCATCTCCTCTGCGAGCATGGCGCTTACATAGCCGCCCTGGCTGTTGCCCCACAAAAAGAGCGCGTCCTTGTTGACAAACGGCTCGCTCAGCATGAGGTTGACCGCTGCGACCAGGTCTTCCTTCTCGGTCTCAACCGTCATGTCAAGGGTGGTCCCATCGCTTTTGGTGGTGGCGCTGCCGCCGCAGAAGTCGATGGCGTAGCAGACGAAGCCATGCTCGGCCAGCAGCTGCGCATAGTCGTCCATGTGCGTGTGGTCAGAGCCCAACCCGTGGGCCATCACCACGGTGGGAAACGTCTCGTGCGTAAAGAATGACTGCTCGGCACCAGCCGGCAGCCACGCCATGCCAAAGACCTTCTTGCCATCGTGCTTGCACCACATGATGTGCTTGCGATACCTGGGCTCGCCCATCTCCATGTCTGCCTCCCGTCACGTTTCATACGCAGCACATTGTAGACCCAAGCACCCACCCACACAAAGGTGACGGCCCCGGGCCGGACAATC
>DJXA01000202.1:14577-15937 GCA_002449555.1 Atopobiaceae bacterium UBA7016
GATTGTCCGGCCCGGGGCCGTCACCGCCTAGGGTCAGTTCAGGTTACAGGACGTGCACGTCCTTCGGGCCGAAGCGGACGAACGCCTCGTCGCCGACCTCGTAGATCTTGTGGTTCTTGGGGTTGAAGTCGGTGATCTTGATCAGCGTGTCGCCAACCATAACCTGATAGTTCTGGTAGTTGCCCATGAAGCGCGACAGCGTCACCTGGCACCTCAGCACGCCCTCGTCGGCAAGCTTGGCAGACTCGGGACGCAGCACCAGCACCACGTCGTCGCCCACGTTGTGCTGGGCGATGTCGGCGACTTCCACCTTGTGCCCCTCGATGTCGGCCACGCCGGAGGCTCCGTCTTTCTCGACGAGCTTGCCGCGCAGGAAGTTGGACTCGCCGATGAAGTCGGCCACGAACTCGTCCTTGGGGCGGTAGTACACCTCGTGCGGCGTGCCGATCTGGTCGACGACGCCCTTCTTCATGATGATGATCTGGTCGGAGATGGCCATGGCCTCGGACTGGTCGTGCGTGACGTACACGGCCGTGATGCCCGCCTCCTGCTGGATGCGGCGGATCTCGTTGCGCATGTCCACGCGCAGCTTTGCGTCCAGGTTGGAGAGCGGCTCGTCAAAGAGGAGCACGCCCGGCTCGAGGACCAGGGCACGGGCGAGCGCGACGCGCTGCTGCTGACCACCGGAGAGCTGGTTGGTCATGCGGTTCTCCATGCCCTCGAGGCCGACGAGGCCCAAGATGTTGGTGACCTTCTGCTTGATGGTGGCCTCGTCCATCTTGCGCAGCTTCAGGCCGTAGGCCACGTTGTCGAAGATGTTGTAGTGCGGCAGCAGCGCGTAGCTCTGGAACACCATGGCGGTGTCGCGCTTGTTGGGGGTCAGCTCGTTGATGGGCTCGCCACCCAGATAGATCTCGCCCTCGTCAGGGCTCTCGAAGCCGGCGATCATGCGCAGGATGGTGGTCTTGCCGCAGCCCGAGGGGCCAAGCAGGCAGATGAACTCGCCCGGCGCGATGTCGATGTTGGCGTCATGCACGGCGTAGAAGTCCTTGCCCGTCTTGGGATCCTGGTAGATCTTGGAGACGTGCTCGATCTTTACGCCCTTCTTTTCCTTTGCCATCTCTTACTCCTCCTCAGCTTGGGCGCGGCTCGTACCGAAGTACTTGATGAAGATGTTCATGCCGACAACCGCGGTGTAGGTAATCAGAATCAGGACCGTCGAGAACGCGCACGCCACGGCATACTCGCCACGGTTGGCGTACTCGTTGATCTGGACGGTAATGAGCAGGATCTTGGGGTTCACAACCAGGATGACTGCCGAGATTGCCGTGATGGAGCGCACGAAGGCGGTCACCAGGCC
>DJXA01000202.1:16074-16267 GCA_002449555.1 Atopobiaceae bacterium UBA7016
CGCCCATGTCGTAGGCGGATTCCTCAATGGACTTGTCGATCTGGCGCAGCGCCGAGATGCCCGAGCGCGTGCCCGTGGGGAGCGAGCGCACGATGAACACGATGATGAGGATGGCGGCGGTGCCGTACAGCCACTGGAGCACGCCCGTATGGAAGAGGCCGTTGGAGTAGCCACGGACGAAGCCGACGCCCAG
>DJXA01000202.1:16358-28121 GCA_002449555.1 Atopobiaceae bacterium UBA7016
GGCACGGCCATGGCCAGCATGGAGGTGAACTCGATGAAGCCGCGCAGCGCGAACTTCTTCTTCACCACCAGGTAGGAGATGATCATGGAGAGCAGCGACGTCAGCGGACTCGCGATGAACGCCATGATGAACGAGTCGGTGAAGGCGTCTGCGCCACGATAGTTGTTGAACACCTTGAGGTACCACTTGTTGGTGAGCGTGTAGTTGCGGCCCCACGTGGTGATGACCGAGCCGTACGGCACGCATATGTACATCGCGATGACGAAGATGGCGATGGCGGAACACATGACGGTCAGCGGCACGCGTACCGAGGCGTCGGTGATGAGCATGCGCTGGCGGCTCGCCTTGCCGGACAGCGTGGCGGTAGCCTTGGCCTCGAGCACGTACTTCTGCACGAAGAACATGACGAACGTGATGGAGAGCAGCACGACGGCCATGGCCGCGGCGCCCTTCTTGTCATAGTTTCCCGTGATCTGCATGTAGATGGCCGTCGCCAGGGTGTCGACGTTGCCGCCGATCATCATGGGGTTGGCGAAGTCGGCGATGGACTCCATGACGGTGACCAGGAAGGCGTTGCCCAGACCCGGGAGCAGAAGCGGCAGCGTGACGGTGGTGAAGACCTGCCAACGCGTGGCGCCCATGTCGCGCGCGGCCTCCTCAAGCGAGGGGTCGATGTTCTTCAGAAGGCCCCTCAGCATCATGTAGCAGACCGGGAAGAACGTCATCGTCTGAATGATGATGATGGACGGCATGCCATAGATGTTGGAGTCCTTGATACCCAGCAACGTCTTGGAGATGATGCCCGAGCGGCCAAAGAGCAGGATCATGGAGAGCGAGAGCACGAACGGAGGCGAGACCACCGGCAGGATGGACACGACTTTGAAGAGCCCGCTCATGAACTTGGTCTTCAGCTGGACGTATTCCTCGACGTAGGCAAAGAGCAGACCGATGAGCGTGGAGAGGACGCCGGTGACGGCGCCGATCTCGAGCGTGTTGACGATAGCCTTCTTGAAGTCAGGCTTTGAGAGCACCTTCTGGAACGTGGCGAACGTGATGCCGCCCGTGTCGCTGACGAGGCTGTCCACCAGAAGGATGGCGAGCGGATAGAGGATGAAAAGCGCCAGGAACGTAACGAGCACCACGATGGTCGTAACCATGATGGGGTCGGCCAGGAGCTTCTTACGATCCAGCGACGCACCTTGTGCTGTTGCCATAGGGCGTCCTCTCTCGTTGATGGATAGTGACTGGATACACGTGGCGGGCGGTGGGACGAACCCAACCGCCCGCCATCTCACGCAATCAGGATGTGAATCCTAAAAGACCTACTCGGTCTTGAAGCGGTCGTCGCCACCGCCGAGGGCGTTCATGACGTCCTCCTTGTACTGTGCGGTGTTGGCCATCATGTCAGCAAAGTCGAAGTCCATGACGTTGTCGGGATCGACGCCCATGTCGATGGCGATCTGCGGCTGCTCGGCGTTGTCGAGAACGAGGAACTGGTAGGAGCCAACCTCCTTGGCCTGGTTGACGCACTCGGGGGTCAGGACGTACTCAAGCCAGAGCTGAGCCGCGTTGGGGTGAGCGCAGCCCTCGAGGCCAGCGGAGGCGCCGACCTCGTAGGAGGCACCAGAGCTCGGGGCAACGAGGCCGATGTTGTCATAGCCGTTGTCCACAATCTGATAGATGCCGTCGTGCAGGAAGTTGATGCCGATGGTGCACTCGCCGATGCCGATGGACTTGGACGGGCCGCCACCAGACTTGGTGTACTGAGCGACGTTCTTGTCGAGGTCGACCAGGAACTGGATGCCCTCGTCATGGCCGTACTTCTGGATGACGGTGTTGAGGATGAGCTCGGCCGTGGAGGCGGTGTTGTAGTTGGAGCTCCAGATGAGACCCTTATACTTCTCGTCCAGCAGGTCAGGCCAGTCGGTGGGGGCGTCGATGCCCTTGGCCTCGAGCTCCTCGTTGTTGGTGAGGAAGCCCAGGATGCCCATGTAGATGCCCACCCACGTGCCGTCCGTGGAGGTGAAGTTGGGGTTGGTGATGTGGCTCAGGTTGGCCGGGGAAGCCTTCATGAGCAGGCCGTCGTTCGCAGCCTGGACATAGGAGGTGCAGCCGCCGCCGAACCAGACGTCCGCGGAGGGGTTGCCGTTTTCCTCCTGGATCTTGGCGAGAACCTCGCCGCCGCCCAGGCGCTGCCAGCTGGTGGTGATGCCGAAGAGCTCAGTAAACTTGTCGCACGCGGCGATGATGTAGGGCTCCTCGCAGGTGCCGTAGACAACGAGCTCGCCCTCGGCCTGTGCGGCGGCGACGAGGTCGGGATCGTAGCCCTCGACACCGGCGCCGGAGGCGTCAGCATCAGAGCCAGAGTCGCTGGAGCCACCGCAACCAGCAAGGGTTAGGCCAGCCAAGGCGGAAGCACCAAGGAAGTCCCTACGAGAAACGTTATGCATAGTTTTCTCCCTGTCTACATACAGGCGCGAAATGTGCCTGTAACCAACAACTACGTTCCCATAGTCCACCTTTGTGCTCTGATTTGCTCACTTTTTCGACAAACGGTAGCGTGGGGAGGGGCGAGCACTGTTCAGCTTTTTGCATCTGATGTTTAACCACATCCATATAGGAATCGGTGTGAGTGGCCCCCGTGTCATGCCGCTTTGTGCGCAAATAAGGTAAGGTGTTCCATAACTCTGGCCACAGCAGACGAAAAGGACCCCCCAACATGGCCGAAGGCATCCTCGAGTACCTGAAGAATTTCCTCGTTGCTCCCAATTGGTATCCCGCTGTTCCCATCGTGGGATTCATTGTCATCGCAGCCGCCTCGGTGGGTCTTTCCACGTCCGAATACGGCGAGGAAGGCCCCGCTTCAGGGTCTGGAGCGTGGCCGGCACCGATGGCCTTGTCGCTCGGCCTTCTTGGCGTCGTGGTCGCCCTCGGGCACTACTCGGATGGGTCTACCCCACTCATCGTGTACACCGTAGTCGCCACGGTCTGCGGCATCCTCGCAGCTAACCGCGGCGTGGTGAGGAACGCCTTGTCCAACCGCGGCTTTATGGTGTCGCTGATTCGCGATGTCATCGCACTTGCCGTGGGCATCTTTACTGCCATGCTCGCCCTCGAGCTCTCGTGGAATACTACGTTTCCCGCGCTCGACCCCAAGTGCTTCCTTATCGAGCTTGGCCTGTGCACGGGTATCGCGCTTTCGCTGTACTTCCTTGGCCAGCGCTCTGCGAACCTCATCTGGCCTGCCGTGCTGCTCGCGGCGTTTGGCGGCATCTGCCAGTACTTCCTTGCCAAGTTCAAGGGCGTGGCCATTCTTCCCAGCGACCTTCTGGCCATGCCTACCGCCTTCAAGGTGAAGGAGGGCTATTCCTTTGTCATCGACGGGCGCGGGCTGTGGGGCCCCATGGCCGCCTGCGTGTCGTTCTTGGCCTTCTCGCTTGTGGGCGATCTGCCCAAGCCCGAGGAGTCGCCCGTCTTCATTCCCAGCGGTCGCCACTCTGCGCAGCTGGTTGGAGGGCCCCAAGACCGCAGCCGTCGCGGCGGAAAGCTCAAGAAGGCGGCCATCGTGCTTGCCAACTTGGCGCTCGGCGCGGCAGTCGCGGGTGTTACCGTCGCCGCGGCCGTCATCCCCAACTACGTGCATGACCTGGGCGTGACCATGGACTACGGCAAGACGCTCGAGTCCTACAAGAAGGACGGCTTCCTTACCGGCTTCGTTGCCGCCGCCCAGGACTTCCCCATCAACCCGCCGAGCGGCTACACCCGCGCCAAGGCGGCCGCCCTGCAGACCGAGCTCGACGAGACCTACGCGACCGAGATCGACGCCACCGAATGGCGCACCAAGGCCGCCGAGCAGTTTGCCTCCGAGCAGCCGAGCATCATCGTGGTGCTCAACGAGTCCTTTGCCGACCTCTCGGTGTTCAACGGGCTGGGCTGCGGCTATGAGGGGCCGACATACTTCAAGAGCATCGACAACGCGCTGGTGCGCGGAGACCTGGCTGTCTCGGTCATCGGCGGCGGTACCTGCAACACCGAGTTCGAGGTGCTCACCGGCAACTCCTACGCCTTCATCGGCGCTGGCAAGTATCCCTTTGTCACCTACCAGATGAAGGGCGACAACCTGGCTTCGCAACTGGAGTCCTTGGGCTATACCACCCACGCCATTCATCCCAACCTTGCCACCAACTGGAAGCGCGACGTGGTGTATGACGCCATGGGCTTCGACGAGTTCCTCGACATCACCGCCTTTGACGAGGAGGCCCCGCAGCTACACATGGGCGTTACCGACAAGGTCACCTACGACAAGGTGCTCGAGATTCTGAAGGTTGACCCCAGCCCGCAGTTCGTCTTTGACGTGACCATGCAGAACCACGGCAGCTACAACTTGGGCAACATCCCCGAGGACAAGCAGGTGTCCTACGAGCCCGAGGGCCTTGCCGACGGCCGCATCACGCAAGAGGACGCAGACGCCCTCAACGAGTACCTCGCCTGCATTCAGGCCTCTGACCAGGACCTCAAGTACTTCATCGACGAGCTCAACAAGCTTGACCGCAAGGTCGTGCTCGTCTTCTTGGGAGACCACCAGCCCGCCTTCACGCCGCTCTTCAACGACCTGTACTTCGCGGACGAGGAAGACGCCATCGCGCATCAGGAGCGCGTGTACCAGAGCGAGTACCTCATCTGGGCAAACTATGACGTTGCGGGCGTGGGCCAGAAGAGCGCCACACAGAATGCCAGCGCCGACATGCTGGGTGCCATGACGCTCAACTTCATCGGTGCGCCGCTCTCCAGCTACCAGAAGGCGCGCATGGTCGAGCGCGACAGCATCATCGCCCTCAATGCCTTCGGGTACCTGGGAGCCGACGGCGTCTGGTACTCCCGTGACGACGCGAGCTCGCCCTATGCGCAGAACTACGCAGACATGGCCATGCTGAACCATCTGAACTTCGGCTCAAAGGTCTCCCCTCTGTAAGCGAGCGGCCCTCCCAGACAGCACCGAAAACGGAAGCGGCGCCCACGATGTGGGCGCCGCTTCGTCTGCGTGTACGTTTACGTTTTCGCCAGCTAGAGGGCTTGGACGCACTTCACCAGCAGTTGGTCGTCCCCATGGGAGCGCTCGTGCAGGGCAAACCACCGCTCGACATCGTTGAAGAGGATCGGGAGGCTGTCTGCCCAGAACGTCTTGTCATGCTCCGCGAGGATGACGCGGTACTTCCCGCCCATGTACCAGCCGTTGTAGACGGACTGGAAGACCTTGCGCTGGCGGTCGTTCATATCACGATACTTAACCATTGTCAATATCCTTTCGATTAACGGTATCAATCGTTAGGTGTATGCTACCCGATTCCCTGCGAAAGGCAATGCCATCTACCGACACCATAGGTTGGCCACAACGATAAAAGAAGGCCGCCGGCACCCTCTGGGAGGAGCCGGCGGCCTTCACGCACGTTGTCAGCGACAATCAGGAGCCGTTCTGCGACTGCGCGAGCAGCGCAGACGAGACGGGGTCGGTTCCCGCGAGCACGATGGCGTTCAGGAAGATAACGTCATCAATGTCATTCTCGCGCACAAAGTCGGGGATCGAGCGGTCGCTATAGCGGAAGTCGATCACCCACGTGGTCTGGTAGTCGTCAACCAGAAGCGGCACGAAGCAGCAGCCAAACGAGTCCTTGATGACCAGGCAGGAGGAGCCGTCGTCCTTGGTGGGGTTGTCGATGCGGCTAAGTGGGCGGTCACCCGAGATGAAGCAGTTGTACTTGGAGTAGATGTTCCAGTCAGAGACGTCCGTCACGATATTGGTCTGGACCTCTTCGCCCTCCTCCGTCCAAATCACCATGTCGTTGGTGGAGTTGGGAATGTAGGCATCAACGTAGTCAGGGTTGGCTTCCATGTCGGCGTTTCCGAGCTCGGCATAGAAGGTGCCCAGGAAGTTGTCGAACGTCACCTTCTCGCGCGCCATGATGTTGGACGGCTGCACGCGCTTCTCACGGCAGAACTCTTCGTAAGCGTAGTAGGCACCCAGCTGCGTCCAGTGGTGGTCGGTGCGGAAGTAGATGTACTCGTCGTTGTGGGCGCGCAGGGTGTCGTACACGTTGATGCCATGCACCAGCGGGTCATACAGGCTGTAGAAGTACTTGATGGCCTGCTGCTGGTCGGTTCCGCCCAGGTCCTCGAGCGTCTTCTCGTCCAGCAAGGCGCCGGCGCTGGTGGGCGCAAGGATGGAGTAGACCGTGGCCTCCCCCTTCAGGTTCTGCGCGCACGTGTTCATTGCGCGGGCATACTGCTCAACCGACTCCTGGTCGAAGTAGTAGATGTTGTAGGCGGCGCCGTTGTTAACGTAGAGGCCCTCCATGATCTTGTTCTGAATCTCTTCGGCCATATAGCGCTCGGTCGGGACCTCGACGACCTCTTCGTCCGAAGCGGCCTCGACAGGCTTCTGCGCCGCCTCGCCCTGGCCTTCGGTGGCAACGGGAAGCTCGTCACCACCGGTGGTACGGCCCACCATCTGCGTCTTGGGCTGGATGCCGTAATGGCTGCTCATGGCCTGCGACAAGCCCACCAACTGCTCGCGCAAGGGATAGGTGTCGCCATACCACAGCGAGAGGTCAGAGAAGAACGAGCCATCCAGAAGGCGCACCACGCTCACCTGCGGGAAGGCAGTCAGGTCGCGCTTCTCAAGGTCTGAATGGGTAGGCCTGAGGAAGAAGAACTGCCCGATGATGGTGAGGAGCGCGGCGCACACCATCGTCGCCGCAACGCCGATCTTGCGCGCCTTGGCAAGCGACCTGCCGCGCCGGCGCAGGTCCTCGCGCTCTTCTGCAGAGATCGGCCGCTTGGCACGCGCGCGTCCTTGGGCGTCGGACGCCGCACGGGTGCGCCTTTGCTGCGTAGGAGCCTGCGTGGAGGCCGCACCTGCCGCCTGGCCACGCGTACGCGTCTGGCGCGTCTGCGCGGTGCGGGCGCCCTGCCCCGCCGCTTGCGTGTCGGCCTGAGTGGACGAACGACGGGCGGCACGCCGTACGGGCTGTCCCGATGCGCTGGTGCCGGCGCGCTGGGCCTCGGCGGCCCGCTGCGCCTCTGCGCGGCGCCTCATATCGCTTCGGGAGAGACGGCTGGTTCCATCCTGGTCTGCCATGTCTGATCCCCCTCTCCTTAGAACTGGAAGTAGATGAACGGGTTGTAGCTCGCACCAGCCAGCGCGACCGTCGACACCAGCAGCAGCACGACGGGAATGAGCAGCTCCTCGGCGTTGTACACGTGAAGCGCCACGTCGCTGGTGCGGGCACGGACCGCAAGCTGATGGCGCAGCCACGAGCCCACGTTGGTGCAGGCAACCACCGAGACGATGAGCAAAAAGACGTTCTGCAGGAAGGCGGTGCGCACGGCAAGCGAGGTGATGCCCGTCGCGCCGATGCCAAACATGCCCGCAAAGGCCATGCCCATCTCAGCAAAGTTCTCAAAGCGGAAGAGCACCCAGCCCAGCACCACCACGACCAGCGTCAGCGCGTGGCCCGCGGGCTTGGGCACGCGGCCTGCCAGCACGAAGTGCTCAAGCAGCAGAAACGCCAGGTAGTAGGCGCCCCACAGGATGTAGTTCCAGCTGGCGCCGTGCCACAGGCCCGTCAGTAGCCACACCACCGTCATGTTGCGCACGTACTGCGCGGTGCTGCAGCGGCTGCCGCCCAACGGAATGTACACGTAGTCGCGGAAGAAGGTGCCCAGCGAGATGTGCCAGCGGCGCCAGAAGTCCTGCACCGACGAGCAGAGGTACGGATGGTCGAAGTTCTCAAGATAGTGGAAGCCCACCATGCGTCCCAGGCCAATGGCCATGTCGGAGTAGGCGGAGAAGTCGAGATAGATCTGCAGCGTGTAGGCAAGCATGCCCAGCCACCAGCCAAACAGGGGCTGCGCGGCCAGGGTGCCGGCGCCCGCAGGAACCAGCGTGTCGGCCAGCGATGCGCAGGCGTTGGCGAGCACGACCTTCTTGGCAAGGCCCACGCAGAAGCGGCGGACGCCCGCGTAGATGTCGCCGGGCGTGGCATGGCGGTTATCGATCTCGTCGGCAACCGTCTCGTAGCGCACGATGGGGCCCGCGATGCACTGGTGGAAGAGCGAACAGTACAGCAGAAGCTTCCAATAGGTGTGCTGGGCATGAACCGTACCGCGGTACACGTCCACCACGTAGCTGATGAGCTGGAACGTGTAGAACGAGATGCCGATGGGCAGCACCGGAGCAATCACGTCGGCGTTGGAGTGCAGCAGCGCGTGGATGCTCCCCACCAAGAAGCCCCAGTACTTGAAGTACGCGAGAAGACCCAGCAGCACCACGAGGTCAACGATGAGCCACAGGCGCTTGGTGGCCTTGGCGTCGGCCTGCTCGATCAAGAGCGCCGTGCCCCAGCTGACCAGCGCCTCGCCCGCGATGAGCAACAGGTAGCGCGGTCCGCCCCAGGCGTAGAACACCAGCGAGGAGACCAGCAGAACGTGGTTGCGATAGCGATCCGGGACGAACTGGTACACGCAGAGAACGACCGGAAGGAAGACGAAAAGGAACATGAAGCTGGAGAAAACCATGCGTCAAACCCCCTTCTTCCATGTTTGTGGAGATGAAACGAAGCGAACGTGTCAATGGTATCAAACGCGTTCCAAAATGGGCAGCTCATGACCATAGATGACCATCATGTGGGCTAGAATGGTTGGTCGGCAACACAGTGACAAAGGACTCGGTTTGGCGCAACACTTCAACACTGAAACGAACGACTCCGCGGCCGGTTCGAAAACCCATCCCGTCGTTCCAGTCTGGCTTGGCCAGGCCTCGGCGGCTGACGGACAGGCGCAGGGCCCGCGCAAGGGCAAGGCTTTCGGCATTGCCGTAGGCGCCGCTCTTGCCGCCCTGGCAGTTTCGTATGCCCTTGGGGTCTATCACTACCAGACGCACTTCCTCCCTGGCGTCACCGTCGGAGGCGTCGAGGCCTCCGAGCTCACCATTGACCAGGTGGCCCAGCAGGTTGAGGACAACATCAACTCGTTCACCACGCACGTCACGGGTGACGGCATGGACTTTACCGTCACGGCCGAGGACGCCGCGCTGACGGTCAACGGCAAGGCTCTTGCCGAGGACGCTCACCACGAGACCAACCCCTTCGCGTGGCCGCTCAAGCTGTGGTCGCACGACGAGATCACCGTGGACGCGGGCGTCACCTACGACCCCACTAAGCTGCACGACCACCTCGTGCAGGTGATTGAGGAGTTCAACCAGACCGCCGAGGCGCCCACCAACGCCACCGCCGTCTATGACAGCGAGCAGGGCTCCTACGTGCTGCAGCCGAGCGCGCTCGGCACCATGGTCGACGCCGAGGCCGCAAGCGAGGTCATCGCTAAGAGTGTGGCCGCGCTCAAGCCCACCGCAACCCTCACCGAGGACCAGCTCCAGCGCGCGCAGATCCTTGACGACAACGAGGGGCTGCTCGCCGCCATCGACCAGGCCAACAGCATCGCCGCGCTCAGCGTTCCCCTCACCCTCGACGGCCAGACCCTCATCACGGTGGGGCCGGACCTCATCACGGGGTGGATCAACATTACGCAGGACGGAGAGACCACCTCGGTCTCCGTCAGCGAGGACGCCATTCGCGAGTGGTCGTACGCCAACCTGAACAGCATCGTCAACGGCGAGAACGAGACGCGCGTGTGGGAGGTCAATTCGTGGGATGTGGCCTCTGAGCTGGCCCCCAGGCTGCAGAATGCCGACGGCAGCGCCATGGAGATTCCCACCATCACCATCTCCACGCGTCCCGCCGAGTCTGAGGGACATGAGTCTCGCGGCCGCCATATTGACGTCAACCTGAGCACGCAGTACGCACGCCTGTACGACTCGGACGGCCGTACGGTGCTGTGGCGCTCGTACTTTGTCTCGGGCAACGAGTCCATGGGGCACAGCACCCCTACGGGAGACTACGAGATCAACAACATGGAGCGCGACGTCGTGCTGACGGGCCTGAACGATGGCGTGGTGCTCGAGGAGGGCGAAGAGCCCAAGCCCGAGGACTACTACAACAGCCACGTCGCGTACTGGATGTGCTGGCTCGGAACCGAGTACGGCTTCCACGACGCCACGTGGCGCTCTGACGAAGAGTTTGGTGGCGACACCTACCAATGGAACGGCAGCCACGGCTGCATCAACCTCCCATATGACTCTGCGGCCGAGCTCTACAGCCTGATTCACGTGGGAGACAAGGTCCACATCCACTACTAACGACATCTCAAGCTGGCAAAGCTAACGGAGGCAATGACATCATGAGTATCTTCTCGCGCTCGGAACAGGAACAGGCGGATACGACGGCACCTCGCTCCAAGCGCCGCGCGCTCACCATCGCCGGCACCGTGCTGGCCGTGGCGCTCTTGAGCGGCGCCTACGGATGGGGACGTGCCTACTGCGCCAACCACTTCCCGCCTGGAAGCATCGTCTGCGGAGTTGATGCCTCGTGGATGACCGCCGACGAGCTTGCCTCCAAGCTTGAAGAGTCGGTCTCCACGTACCAGACCACCGTCTCTGGTGACGGCCTCAACCTGAAGCTGACCGCCGCCGACCTGGGCATGACCGTCGACGCGCGCACCGTTGCCCAGAGGGCGCTGGCCAAGAGCAACGCCTCCACCTGGCCGCTTGGCTTCTTCTCCAAGACTGCCATCGCCACGGGCCTGGACATCTCCGTTGACCGCCAGATGGCCGCCGACGCCGTGGCCGACGCAGTGTGGACGCACAACCAGACGGCCACCTCTCCCACCAACGCCCAGGTGGTGTACGACGAAGAGCAGCAGACCTTCGTCACCGAGCCCGAGCAGCTGGGAACGCTCCTTGACGCCAACGCGGTCACCGATGCCGTCGTAGACGACGCGCTCGTGCTTGAGGAGAAGACCGATCTCGACGACGCCCAGCTCGCCCGTCCCGAGGTTATGAGCGACAGCCCCTCGCTCGCCTCCGCTTGTGACAAGGCCAACAAGATGGCCCAGCTGAACATCCCCCTCACCTTTGAGGGCAAGGACGTGGGTACGGTTACCTCCGCCCAGATCCAGCCCGCCATCACCTTTGACTACTCCTATGGCAACGTGACGCCCGCCGTCAACTTCGACGCCATCTGGAACTGGTGCTACGACAACCTGAACGCCACCGTTAACGGCGAGACCGAGACCCGCGTTTGGGAGGTCAACTCGTGGGAGACCGCCAACAGCCTGGTTCCGCGCATCGAGACGCTTGATGCCAGCCCGCTTGAGGTTGCCACTATCACCATCGAGGAGCGCCCCGCGGAGTCCGAGGGCCACGAGCAGTACGGCCGCCATATCGACGTGAACATCACCACGCAGTACGCGCGCCTGTACGACACCGACGGCAAGACGGTGCTGTGGCGCTCCCCCATCGTCTCGGGCAACCCCAACACGGGCTATGGCACCGCTCAGGGCTGGTTCACCATGGACTGGCGTGACGAGGACATCACCCTCTACGGCCCCATGAACGAGGAGACCGGCAAGCCCGAGTGGGCAAGCCCCGTGCGCTGGTGGATGGGCTTCTACGCAAACTCCGACGGCTTCCATGACGCCGACTGGCGCTCGGAGGAGGAGTTTGGCGGCGATACCTACCTGTACGCCGGTAGCCACGGCTGCGTGAACCTGCCCATCGAGAAGGCTCACGAGCTGTGGGACCTCACCGACTACGGCGAGAAGGTCTACGTGCACGAGTAAGCCACCGCGCGCACTTTAGGTCCCTGACTC
>DJXA01000117.1 GCA_002449555.1 Atopobiaceae bacterium UBA7016
GGAAGCCGAGCAAAAAGACGTTGAGGCAGAACAAACGGTTGAAGCCCCAGAACTCCATGTTGAGGATGTGGTGGAAGATGAAGAGCGCTCCGCTGACGAAGCAGATGGTGTCCCAGCGGTGCCCCTCCATCACGGCGGGTACGTAGCCGCGCAGGAGCATCTCCTCTGCCGCGCACTGGATGAAGAGGGGAATGATGAGCGGGACGACGGCCCACTCGAAGTGGTTGAAGTGATAGGTGATGGTGCCGCTTAGGTGGGTGGCCAAGACGAGGATGCTCATCCAAACAAAGCCCAGCACGAGGCCTTTCCCCAACGACGCGAGCTTGCGGGTGAGGCTGCCCTCGGTAAAGACTTTGAGCGCGTCGCGACAGGTGAGCCACATGAAGGCGATGGTGATGAGGATGGGGATGATGATCCAGAAGTTTGCGTTGTAGAGAAAGCCGTATTCCTCGCCCACAAGCGGGGTGAATGGGTCGACGCTTGCCTGCACAGCGTACTTTATGACGAGGCCGCCGTTATAGATGACGAGCTCCACCAACCCGATGAAGAGCAGGTTGGACTGGACGGCTCTCCAAAAGGGGTTTGTGGTGTTGAACGGTCCTTCTTGCATGTTGGGCTCCCTTAAATAGTTGAACCACAGCATCATATCGCATGCGGGACCAGAAGGTCCGAACCTCTGGTCCCGCTGGACCGCTACATTCTCAGAGGGATGTCCTCTTCTTCGAGGATGCGCATGACCTCGCCGTTCACGATGCGCTCAACCTTGAAGTAGTTCTCCTCGCGACACTCGGTGAGGATGGAGTAGCCCACGGCGGGGAAGGGAAGGCCCGTCTGGATGCTCGTGATGCCCTTGTACTCCGGGCCCGACACGATGACGTCCTGATGCGCCGCGCCGATCTTAGGCAGCTCGCGGGTGAGAATCTCCTCCATCCGTTCGGTGGGAACGACGGTGGGGACCTTGATCTCGAGCGGATAGAACGAGTTGAGGTGCGTCATGTTGAGGACATTCTTGATGTCGCGGTTGTCGATGATCTTTATGTTGTATCCGCGACCCATGAGCTTGGTGGAACGGACGCCAATCTCAAGCACGGTGCCGCGATAGCCGCCCACGTCGATGATGTCGCCCACCTGGAAGTCTCCCTCGAACACGATGAAGATGCCGGCGATGATGTCGGCCACGAGCGTCTGGGCACCCAGGGAGAGGGCGATGGAGACGATGCCGAGCGAGGTCAGGCGCGTACGTGCGTCAAATCCGAGGTAGCCGAACGAGTAGTACAGGGCTCCGAGCACGATGACGTACTTGAGAAGGCTGTAGACGAGTCGGCACACGGTCTCGCCACGGCTATCGAATAGCATCGACAGCAGCTGCAGGCTAAGCCTGGCCACCTGAATCAACAGCAGGGCCATGGTTACCACCATGATGATCGCGCAGATCGCAAAAAGGTTGAACCCGCGCATCCAGTCGCCAAACAGGATGTAGGACACGATTTCAGAACGCGAGCCACTGAGCATGCCAATGCCGCTGCGAGCCACAAGATAGACCACAACGGCGAAGGCGGCGAGCTGTGCGATGAGGATGCTCGAGGTCTTGCGCTCAGGCACGAGGTCGCGCCACTTGATGTGGGCGAAGGACCAACGACGAGACGGGTCCACGGTGCGAAGGCGCTTGCCGTCTGGCGACATGACCTCGACGAGCTGCCCGTCTTCGATGGGGGTGCCCTTGTGGACCCAGTCTTCGAAAACGTCCTTCGTATAGCCAAAGAGCATGATGAAGCTGTTGATGGCCATCACGACGGCGAAAACGACCGTGGCCATGAGCGAGAAGGGCATGACGGTGATGAGCGCCAGGATGGTGGTGGTCCCGTAGAGGAAGGTGACGGAGTCCTGTTGGTCTGTCCGCACGTAATAGCGACCCTTAGGCAAGTTCACGAAATCGAGGTAGCCACCGTGGATGGCGTTCTTGGGAAAGCCGAGCTCGGTTATGGGCGTGCCGGCAAGTCCGTTGGCGCTTGCATAGAGGACCTGGCCCGTTTGGGAGTCCATTGCGTAGCAGATTGCGTTGTCGGGCGTGATGGCCGTCAGCAGGTCGTCGAAGGAAGAGAGGGTAACCTCGTTCTTGATGAGCTCGTCGGGGATAGCCAAGACGAGGGCACCTTGCGTGTCTTTGCCAGCCGTGGATGGAATCGTCACGCCTGCGTATGCGTCCAGAAGACCCGTCAAGGTGTCGCGTGAGGGGCTGTGATAGACGCTGGGGATGCCGCGCAGCAGCCTGCGAAAGTCTTCGGCGTGCTCTCCCTGGCCGTTTCCCAGGGTGAAGCCCGTGTAGCCCGTGCTGCACATCGACTCGCGCCCGGTGGAGTCAAACAGCATGACGTAGTCGCACCCAAGCTGGTTTGAGACACGGCGCAGCATCTCTGGTGTTGCCGTGTCCGGATACTCGGCAATGATGCCGGCGATGCGCTGCGCCTGTTCGACAAACCATCGTTCTTCGGCGGCGTACAGATAGTCACTTCGAGAGCGCTGATACTCGTCAAGCGCCTCGAAGAGTCCAGAGATGACGGTGTCATTCATGGTGGTGCGCTCGTAGAGCGTCGAGACGGAGCTGACGAAGATGGTGACGATGAGGATGAGCGCAGACCCCAACGCAACGGCTACCACCGCCATCTTCTGGAGTGCCTTTGGGGCGTAGCGTGGCGCGTGGCGTTCGTCGAGGATTTTGTCGCGCGCATACTTCTGCGAGAAGAGCAGATAGCAGCCAAACGTGAAAATGGCAATCATCATGATGCCTGCGATGAACAGGGTGACGAGCGACGTGTGCGCCGCAGTGGTGCCGACGTTGGACACCAGCACGATACCCTCATGAGGGAACTCTGTCTGTCCGTAGACCGCCTCGAGGCTCTCGCCTTCATACTCTCCGGCAGCCATGCGCTTGGAGAGGAGGTCGTCCGCATTGATGCCGAGCTCAGCGAGGTACTCGACCTCAGGGAGCTTGCCACTGTTGAAGATGACGGGAAGCGAGCTGTCGCTGGTGTCCACGATAAAGATCGCGCCGTCAAAGGCGAGCTCCACCGTATGGAACACCTCGTTGGCACCGTAGCGGTCCATGATGTCATCGAGTGTCTTGAAGTAGGATGACCAGGTGACGTAGTAGGTGTCACCGGTGATGCGCGCTGCGCCCATTATGAGGGCATCGTCATAGCCGTTGAGGTCGCTTCCTTCCGGAAACACGGTGATCATGGCGTTATCGACCTCAACGCTGTCGGCCCAGTTCTTGATCTGGTCTGGCTTCAAGCGGGCCAAGTCGGCCGGAGCGCCGTCGGGTGGCACGACCGCACCGTCACGCAGCTCGATGACGGCGCCGTCGGTAAAGACGCGCGGGCCAGTGTAGCCGTCCTCACCCACGAACTCCTCCAACACAGCACCCATGACGTCGGCACTTTCCTTGACGTCCTTGACCATGCGATCGGCATACTGGTTGGCGTCTTGCTGTTGGATATGGTGCAGGTTGAGGAGTAGGTCAGCCTTTGTCGTGTTCTCGTATGCTCGTGCCGCCTCGCGAAGGAGCGTGTTGACCATAACCAGTATGGTCACGCTGATGGCGAAGAGAGCGAAGGTGGCCAGAATGCCGACGATCACTCGCTTAAGAAAGCTCAGATTGCCCGCGCGCTTCTTCATGGGTACTCCCTGCTGCAAATAAAGATACGGAAGTAATCATATACGGAAATGTGCGGATGCGGGCGCATTGCGTGCCGTGAAAGACGCTGTCGTGGGGCTGTGGACCTACTGCGCGAGCGAGTCGGTCACATGGAGCACGTAGGATCCCGACACGCCGGAGTCGAGCGTTGCGCTGATGGTGACCTCTCCAGGCGTCTTGAGCGCGACGTTGCCGTACTCGTCCACCTCGGCGATGGCGGGGTCAGAGGAGTTCCAACGCGCATTCTTGTCCGCAGCGTCTTCCGGCGAGAGCTGGAAGCTTGCGGAGAACCGCTTCTCATGGACGTCGGCCGTGTAGTCAATCTCGGCGGGGAAGGATAGCTCGGTGGCGGTGACTACGTCAGCTTGTGGCAGGTAGGCAGCGGTCAGCTTGGATTCGCTGTCAAACGACTGACCTTCGTACGGCGATCCGTCCTCTGTCTGCCAGCCTACGAAGACCAAGCCGTCCTTGGCAGGGGCTGGTGGAAGCTGGTCGAGCCAGCGGCCGTGCAGGACGTCTACGGTGCGGATGACCTCGCCATCTACGACGAAGCTCACCGTCTCAAAGACGTGCGTGAGCTCGTCGCTGTCAATGTGCTCGTTGATCCAGCTCTGGCGGCGCAGCATCCAGTCTCGGACGGCCTCGACGGACTCGTCGAAGGACACCTCATGCACCTGCCCCTCGTCATCAACAATCGGCCAGCGCGCAGCGTCGTCCACCCAGGAGGCCTTGATCTCGGCTGCGTACTGGTCAAGAATGCCGTCCGGTTTCAGGATGTCGTCGAGGATGCCATTCATGACTGTCCAGCGCTCTTTGAGGAGCTCCTGATAGGTGGGGTCGTACCCGCGCAGGTGATCGAGCCACGCCATGTTGCGATGCATGAAACCGGATGTATCGCTCTGGCTGCCGTCCAACGCGAGGTCGAAGTCCCAGAGCGGGCCCCACATCAGCTTTCCTTCACGCCCCTTGTAGAGGTAGGTGCTTGGGGTGATGAAGGCATCGGTGTTGCCGGAGTACTCCTGGATCCACCAGTAGTCTGCCGCCGAGCGTGCGTCGAGGTAGTCGGTGTAGGGGACGCCGTCCGCGTCGCAGAGATCGGGGGAGAAGATGGCATCCTCCGTCCTCTGGAGGTAGTTCATGATATAGGCCTTTTGGGCAGCCGTTCCGCCCTCGTCCGCCGTGAACTGAGGCTCCTCGGCGCCAAAGCGCACCAGCCGGTCGGTGGTGAGCGCGTTCTCGAGCGGCTCGTCATCAAGCGGGCACATGCAGAGGAGGTAGCCGCCGGTGATCTCGGGCTCGCTGTCGTCCTCGGGCGTGAGCTCGTCGATGTCGATGCGCGCCGAGCCTATGCGCACCTCCTCGGCGAGCGCGTAGCTGCCGTAGTACTCGCCATTGATGACGAGATCGACGGGCAGCGACTGCATGGCGTAGAAGGAGCCCATGCGCGCGGCGAGGTAGTTGATGACGCGGTTTCTGAGCTGGCTCTCGTCGTAGCGGTTGGCAAGGAGCACCCAGTGCTTGTTCTTGCCCATGCCCAACAGGTCATAGCCGTCCTTGAGCTTGAACTTGTAGGGCTTCTTGTCGGCGCCCCAGGTGCCATGGCCACGCCCACGGAAGTAGTCAAGTTCTAGCTCCTCGGTATTCGTGAGGGGCTCGGTCGCGTAGTCGCCCGTGTAGCCCTCGGGCACCTCGACCTTCACCGTGGCGCCAGACGCGCGATAGCTGTGGTCTTCGCTTGCGTTGACCTGCTCGAACTCGGCGGAATCGATGGTGAGGTAGACCGTCGGGATGCCGTTGTCTTCCCAAGGGCGCACGGGCGTGTCCTCCTCCTTTGGCTGGGCGGCTGAACAGGACGTGAGCAGAAAGAGGGCGAGCGTGGATGCCATGGTAAGAAGCGCGAGGGTACCTGCCCCGTGATGATGTGTGCGGTGCGAATCCATGCCTGTCAGTCCTTTCCAAAGGAAGGAGATAGTTACATCTATTATGACAATCGGACCCACAAGCTGTGTGAGATAGACGCCTGTGGCGCAAGCGGTCGCTAGTGGGCTCCGCGATACTCCAGACAGAGCATCGTAAGGTCGTCGAACTGCTCGGCGCTCCCCACGAAGGTGTCCACGGCCGCCTGTACGTTGTGCAGGAGCTGCTCTGCTGTGGCGTCTGGCTGTGCGTTCAGCGCATCGACCATGCGCTCGAAGCCAAACATCTCCTCGTCGAGGGCTGTTGCCTCGGGCACGCCGTCCGTGTACACGAAGATCTTGTCGCCCGGGTCGAGCAGAAGCTCGTACTCCTTGTAGCGCACGCCCTCCATGATGCCGACCATGAGGCCGTGCTTGTCCTTCAGCAGCTCGAAGCGCCCGTTTGCCCGCTTGATGGCCGGGTACTCGTGCCCGGCGTTTGCGGCCACTAGCTTGCCCGTTGAAATCTCAAGAACGCCCAGCCAGATGGTCACGAACATGTCGGCTTGGTTGTCGGCACACAGGGCCTCGTTGGTGTTGGCAAGGACGTCGGCCACCGACTGGCCTGCCGTGGCGAAGCTCTGGAGGATGACCTTCGAGATCATCATGAACAGGGCCGCAGGGATGCCCTTGCCGCTCACGTCGGCAATGACGAGGGCCAGATGGTCGTCATCGACGAAGAAGAAGTCATAAAAATCTCCGCCGACCTCGCGGGCAGGGTCCATCGAGGCGTAGAGATCAAACTCCTGGCGCTCGGGGAACGGCGGGAAGACATGTGGCAGCGAGCCTTCTTGGATTCGGTTGGCCATCTGCAGCTCGTTGGTGATGCGCTCGCGTTCTGCCTCGACGCGGTGCTCTTCCTCAAGGGCCCGCATCTTTCGATTTACGTACTCGCGCACCACATATGTGATGGTGAGTCCCAGCGCAAGTGCCAGCGCCACCCAGAACCATGGCTCCTCATAGAGGTGCTTCTGCTTGGTGATGTTGACCGATGTGGTTATGCTCTCGCGGCCCATGGAGTCCCTGAGCTGCATGAGAAAGCGGTATGAGCCTCCCGGAAGGTTGGTGTAGCTGATGGGGCCGAGCTCGCTGCGATTGATCGTGACAGGCACATCGTCAAAGCCCTGCAGCTGGTAGGTGACCTGTGGGTCAATGAGTGAATAGGTGTAGGCGTGGGCATGTATGACCAGCTTGTGCACGTTAGAGGAGAGCGTGAAGTTGCCAGACGCATCGGGGTAGACGCGCACGCCGTTGGCGTCGACAAACGGAATGGACTGTTTGATGCCCCAAATGGTATCGAGGGTTGCTTCGATGTTTACCTTGGTCACGCCCGAGCTGCCGGCGATGTAGAGGTCGCCCTCAGGCGTCAGACAGCTGTAGGAGTTGCTGGTGGCGATGTGGGGCAGTCCGTTGGCGATGCCGTAGTGCGAGAAGTCGAAGTCGCCATTCTCGATGAGGTCATCGGCCGAGGCAACGTAGATGCCATTGCTGCTGAGCACCCAGAGGTCGCCCGTGCTGTTCTCGTACAGGTCGAAGTTGTTGGAATAGGGGAAGGCGCGCACCGTGGTGACGTGGTAGTCAGCATCGAGGTACGCGATTGAGTTTGACGTGACCACCCAATAGACGTTGCGCGTTGGGTCATGCTTGATGCGCATCACGATGCCCGAGCTGAGGCCCTCCGGCATGTTGATGTTGCGTATGCCAGCATCACCAATCAGGTAGATGCCGCCACCGTCCGTTCCGGCGAGAATGGTTCCGTCGGCCGCCACGGCCACGGTGAGGGTCTCGAGGTTGGTGATGCCGTCATCGCCGTCGTAGACCCTCGTGACCTGGTCATCCTTAAGAACGCCGACGCCTCCGGTGCACGCAACCACCATCGAGCCGTCAGGTGCCTCGCTCACGGCGCGGAAGTGGTCAGAGGGGAAGCCATCCTCCTCATTGAAGGCCACGACCTCGCCAGCGTCGTAGCGAAGCAGGCCCAGCTCACGCCATGTCGAGATCCAAAGCCGATTTTTGCTGTCGCGGATAATGGAGCGGATGCGACATCCGTCAAGCATGGTGACGAGGTCATCGTATCCGAGGCTCTCTCCCGAGGCGGTGGTGGCGGAGGTGAGTGGTACGGACGACACCACCTCGTCCTCTCCAAGCACCAAGAGGCCCGTGTCAGTGCCTACAAAGAGCTGTCCCTCGTACATGCAGGTAGTGTTGACCACCGCGTTCTCAAGGCCGTGGCGTGCGAACACGTCGGTGAGGCGGTCGGGCACCAGCTCCATGACGCCCTGGCGCGAGGAGGTAAACCACAGGTTGCCCTGGTAGTCCTGGATGACGTGGTTGATGGAGCCGTTGAGGGGAAGGTTATCTATGTAGTGGAAGCCGGCGTCATCGATAAGGCCGATGCCGTTGCGGGCGCTGAGCCAGATTTGGTCACCTATCTGGTTGATGTTGCGCACCTCGGTGAGCGGCGAGATGTCGGTGACTTCCATCTCGTTGATGCCGCGCCTGGGGTCGCCGTGGTAGAGCAGCGAATCCTCGGTGGCTATGTAGAGCGAGCCAGGCGTTGTCAGGTCTGCCGCTATGCAGGTCATGCCGCTGAGACTGGTCTTAGTATGGTCGATGTACTCCACCAGAAGGCCCTTGCGCATGGCAAAGTAGTCATCGGCGTTGGTCAGGCAGTAGATGATGCCGCCCTCACCCTTGCTGAGATAGTCAACGTAGGCCGACCCGAGACGATAGTCCGAGGCGGCGTGTAGGGTGAGGTCCTCCTCGACCGTGCAGATGCCGGCTGTGGTGCCCACATATATGGTGCCGTTGTCATCCTCTGCGAGGTCGGTGATCTTGGGCGAACCGAGCCCGTCCTCCATGCCCCACCAACGAAGCTCTCCGTTGTCGAGCATGGCAAGGCCGCTGTCGTTGGTGCCAATCCATAGGCGGTCATGTTCGTCGATGTGCAGGCATGCCACGCCACCGATGCCCATGCTTGCGTCCATCAGCTCGAAGGTGTTGCCGTCATAACGGATGAGGCCGCCATAGCCGCCTATCCAGATGAACCCCTCTTCGCTTTGGACGATGGCGTTTGCCTCTGAGGTGGGAAGCCCGTTGGTGGCGTTGAAGAGGACCGCGGCGCACTCGTCCGCCCTGCGGACCGGGTCGATGACCACGGGGTCAGTGGCGACGAGCGATTCGTCGATGTTTTCGGTTGCTTGCGCGGTACGTGGTACCACCATGAACGCGAGAACAAAGGCGAGGCAGGCTACGACAGCCATGACGGCTGGCCTGGTCTCGATGGTCCTTCTCGCCCGATTCATGGCTCTCCTCCTTGCAAGCAACGATTCGGGGTGTTGAACGTAGCTAAGCCGGTGGCCTTCGGCGTCACACCCTACACCCACGCTTCAGTGTATAGAGTAACATTCGCCTCTTGCCAGCAAGACGACCGTTTGCAGGTGCCACGAGACACCACCGTGAATTTCCTCCGGTCTTCCTTGTGTATAATCTATTGATATGTGAGCGTTTGCATGGCGTTTCTGAGTCAGGTACAGAGGAAACCAACTTCTGAACAGCCGTCTGGACGGCATTGCTCAAGAGGAGGGCCGCAATGAAAAAGGGCGTTATTGCCGGCATCATTATGCTCTCATTGACCATGCCAGTGATAACGGGCTGTGGTGCAGCGGCAGGTGCCGGTGGACAGGCTTCGGGGAACAAGTATGTGCTGGAGGCGCAGACGTACCCGATGCGGACGGAGCTGGATCGCAACGGGGTCAAGGAACGAGAGATTACGCTGTACTTTGTCAACGGCGGAGACATACCGTATGTGGCGCTGACAGAATACATGCCCTTTGTGGGAGAGACGTACCAGGACGATGACATCAGCTGTCCGGCGGCGGAGTACGAGATCACGCATCCGGTCAAGGGGCACACCATGGTCACCCGTACCGATAACGGCTCCTCCATGGATATCGACGCGGAGAAGGACACGATTGACTTTCTCGCAATGGACGCGTTTGTGGGGACGCCCACCAATAATGCGCCGGCTGCTATTCTGAGCTTGGGCGAATCCGGCGTTGGTGGCGTTTCCAACCTGTTTGAGGACGACGCTTCTTCCTACTATCGCTCTGGAGAAGCGCTGATCACGTATGACATGTCCGAATACCTCATCGACTTCATCGAGGTGGACGGAGAGTGTTATGCGCCGATGCAGACGATCAACGATCTTCTGATCGCCCGGAATGCCAAGGTGAGCGTGTTCACCGGCGAGGAGGTTCTGGTAAGCTCCGTCAGCAAGAAGCTGATCGACGAAATGTACAGCGCGCCCACACGGACGATGAGCGAGGAATTCGCGCAGTACAACTACAACGAGCTTCGCTTCGTGATGGACCACTATTACGGGCTGAAGGAGCAGCACAATATTCAGAGCTTTGGTGACTTCTTCGGACAGACCGACCTAGTCACGGATCTGGCCGGCACAGATCCCAGGAAGTTTGACACGGCGCTCCGCAGACTGACAACGAAGTATCTGGATGACGGACACAGCGGACTGGTCAAGTTTTCCTATATGGGAGGAAAGCCGGATCCGAATAGCGAAGAAGAGCTGTTTGCCACGGTGAATGATATGGGGACGTCGACCAGCGAGCTGGCGTTTTCGTCCTTGCCTGCTCGCGATGTTCGCTTCCAATACTATCCGGACCGGCCTGAAATGGATCCCGAGCTCATCGGGACAACGAGCCCTTGGGTTTATGAAGAGGTGGGGGATACGGCAATCCTCACGTTCGATTCCTTTGCGGTTAACAAGGTGGATTACTACGCGGAAGCGGATCTCTCAAATCCGCAGGATACGATTGAGCTGATCGCCTACGCGAATTCGCAGATCACACGCGAAGACAGCCCGATTCGAAACGTGGTGCTCGATCTCTCCTGTAATCTGGGAGGCGCAGCCGACGCGGCAGCCTATACGATCGCATGGTTCCAGGCGGGCGCAGCAAGGATCACGGTACGCGATACGATGACCGGAGCTGAGTCTGTATGCTCGTATAGCGCCGATGTAAACCTAGACGGAGAGTTTGATCCTGACGACGGGCTCCCGGAAAACGTGTCCAAGTACGTGCTTATCTCTCCCAGCTCGTTCTCATGCGGCAATCTGGTGCCTGCGTTCCTCAAGGGGTCCAACAATGTCACGCTGCTTGGAAGGACCAGCGGAGGCGGCACCTGCACGGTGATGACGTTTACCACTGCCAGTGGAGCCGTGTTTGCAATTTCTAGCCCATTGCAGATCAGCATGATCAGGAATGGGTCCATGTACGATATCGACAAGGGCGTGGATCCTGATTTCGTGATCAGTAAGTATGACACCATGTATAACCGTGAGAAGCTGGTCGAGTACATCCACAGTTTGCCGTGACCTATTGATTAAGGGGCGGTCTTGCTTTTGCGCGGGACTCGGAACGCAAGGAAACCACGATAGCGTGGTTTCCTTGCGTCTAGGATGGTGCTCTTTCGGCAGTCAGCCCCTACTTACGTGACAGCAATACGACGGTCTCAACGTGCCCCGAGACACCATTATGAATGTCAACAGTATGTGCGAATTAACCAACCAAAGCGCCTCCAACCGAAGAAATCTACTATGTTTCCTTCAGTAGAACATCTCTACAAGCTTGAAGTTGTCGGGTTAGCGGTCC
>DJXA01000057.1 GCA_002449555.1 Atopobiaceae bacterium UBA7016
CCAGCTCGGCTTGCGAGAGACGGTGCGCCAAGCGGATGCGAGCTAGATTGGTCTGAGCGGGTCTTGATTCCTCCAGCAGCAGATCAAACTGCTCCATGCAGACGCTGACGTCCGCCTCGTGCAGGGTGTGGTACAGGCTTGTGATGCGCCCGAACGAGGTACGCGAAAACACATCGGCAAAGCGGCAGCCGCGTTCCCACTGGTAGCGAGCTAGCATCTGCCCCGCCCAATACTCGGGGGACAGACCGCGAGCGTATGCGGGCTCTGGCTCGTCATCCAGAAGGCCGCAGCAAGCGAGCGCCTCGCTGGCAACCTCACGCCCTGACATGCCTGCCACGACGCACGGATTGCCTCGTTCGAACTGCCGCGCCAAGCCAGACTGCACAAAGGCGTGGGCAAACGTGTCCCCAGGCACCCTACAGTCATAGACTGCGTAGTCGAAGGCGTTGGCGAGGCACGCTTCAGCGTCAGCGAGATACGCGCGATGATAGGCGGGGGTCATCGGGGCCCATCTCCTCTCGCAGAATATCGAGGATAAAGAGGTCGGAAAGCGAGGGACGCTGACGATCGAGCAGTTGAAGGTAGTCCGTCCGCGCCTTTTCGTCGTGTTGGAGAAACTGGGGATAGTAGCGCTCTGCGGACACGGCCTCGTACCCCTCAAAGATGAGCTGCGCAAAGGCCTTGCCCGAAACGAGGACTGTCTGCTCTCCAAGCTCTCCCAAAACGAGTGCCTCTTCCAGCGCCGAAAGTGGCAGGGCGTTTTCCACAAAGGAACGGACGTAGCTGAAGTACGAGTCGTCTGCGCGATATCCCACCACGACGTCCACGCCAGAGAGGTCAGGGCAGAAGCGCTCTGTCAGGGCTTCGCGAGCCAGCTCCGCCGTAGGCAGCCGTAGGTCAAAATGCCGGTGTTTGAGTAACAGCGCGACCCATTCCAAGGTGCTGTGGGTGCCATCGAGCAGGTCGAGCACCGCCAGTCCATCCATCCAAAGCGAGTAGGTGTTGACGAAGCCGTCGTTTCCGCGCTGGCAAGCCCACTCGCTTGCAAGATCGTGCTGGCGCGTTGTATAGAAGCCGCGGCCATAGTCGTTATGGGGCCGAGCCTGCGCGAGGCTTGGGTGAGAAACCACGCGTGGGGACCCATGGAATAGCTCTATACGCATCACTGAACTCCCATCACAACAGGACACATCAGAGCCTATCCTATTGTGATGGGATAATCAATCTGCAGGATTCTTCACGTGAGTGCGTCTAGGGGGCTACCCCCAGGACGCGCTTACAGCTCTTGTCCGTTGCTGACAATGACATGCTGCATCCAGGCGTAGCTCTCCTTGGGCGTGCGCTTGCCCGTGCCATGGCCGTAGTCGTCCTGGTCAACGTGGATGAAGCCGTAGCGTTTGGACATTTCGCACGAGCTGGCGCTGACGATGTCGAGCGCGCCCCAGGTAAAGAAACCGCGCAGGTCCACGCCGTCGCGTACCGCCTCGCGCGCGGCTTCGATATGGTCATGGAAGAATTGCACGCGGTACGGGTCGTGCACGATGCCGTCCTCGCCGGGCTCCTCAAGGTAGCCGCAGCCGTTTTCCACAATGTAGAGCGGCTTGTGGTAGCGGTCTTGGTACACGTTGAGCGTCCAACGCAGGCCCGTCGGGTCGATGGCCCAGCCCCACGGGTTGGCCTCAAGGAGCGGATTCTGGAACGTGTCCCCGTTGCCCTGCTCGCCTGTGGCTACGCTCTCGGCTGAGCACAGCTGCGTGAGGTAGTAGGAGAAGCAGACGAAGTCAGCCGTGTGGGCGGCGAGTGCCTCGAGGTCGCTGGGCTCCGCCTCAACCGTGATGCCCCGCTCCTCAAAGAACCGCAGCGCATAACCAGGGTAGGCACCCTGCGTGAGCACGTCTGCCGGCATCTGCTCCATCTGGTTGCGCCGGTAGGTGGCGAGGACGTCTTCCGGGGCCGTGGTCGCCGGATAGGCGAGGTTGGCGTACTCCATCACACCGATCTCGAGGCCGGGGTGATGCTCGTGCGCGTAGGCCGTGGCAAGCGCGCAGGCCACCATCTCGTTGTGAAGCGCTTGGTAGCGGGCCGAGAGTGGGTCATCCGTCTCGTCGGTGGGCACGCCCAGGTGGTTGAAGCCCTCGTGGGCCACCATGTTGATCTGGTTCACCAGGATCCAGTGGGTCACGCGGTCGCCCAGCCGGTCGAAGAGCACCTGGCAGAGGCGCACGAAGCGGCCGATGGTGGCACGGTCGTGCCAGCCGCCGTGCTCCATGGCCAGGGCGAGCGGCATCTCGTAGTGCGAGACGGTGAGGAAGGGCTCCATGCCGTTCGCGAGCATCGCGTCGACGAGCCGGTCGTAGAAGGCCAGGCCCTCCTCGTTGGGCTCGTCCTCGTCGCCGCGCGGGAAGATGCGGGACCAATTGACCGAAGTGCGGATGGCGTTCAGGCCCAGGCCGTCCTTGCCCAGGATCGCGAGGTCGTCCTCGTAGGTGTGGTAGAAGTCGATGCCCCAGCGCTTGGGAAAGACCCAGTCGTCCTCGTGGGAGAGCATCTCGCGCACCTGCTCACGGCTGAGGTCGCCCTGCATGCGCAGGTGGATGGGCACGTCCTTGCGCAGCGCGCTGATGTCGGTGACCGAGAGGCCCTTGCCACCCTCGTCCCAAGCACCCTCCATCTGGTGCGCGGCGAAGGCGCCTCCCCAGCGGAAGCCCTCGGGGAAGCCGTGGCGTGCGGGCAAGAGCTGCGTGGTCATAGGAGCCTCCTCACTTCGATTATCAGGCGTTATTATCCCCAAGTTCCCCATTTGGGCCTGTCCTTATCGGGCAGCTTACGGCTTTACCGAGCGCATGGCGAGGAAGGTGGGGATGTTCATCTCATGCAGGCGGCCCTCGCCGTTGGTGTCCTCGTAGAGCGCGAGCAGCGTGAAGCCCGCCTCAAGCTGGCCGCCAATCTGCTCCTCAAGCGAGTGCGAGAACTGGACGCCCGCGTCATCCTCCTCAAGCTGACGCATCTGCTCGGGGTTCTTTAGCGGGTTGAAGGGGAGTGTGTTGACGATGCGTTCCTCTGCGTTGTCGACGAGGTAGTTGACGTAGTGGTCGGTGCCCGAGAGCAGCGTGCCGCCGTGCTTGAGGACGCGGAAGCACTCACGCCAGACGTGGCGCACGTCCTCCACGTAGCAGTTTGCGACGGGGTGGAAGATGAGGTCAAACTCCTCGCCCTCAAAGGGCAGGCACTTGGTCATGTCCGCGCGGATGATGCGGATGTCGTAGCCTTCCCGTTCTGCCACCATCCGCTCGCTTTCCAGCTGAAGCGGGGAGTAGTCGAGCACCGTGCAAATGGCGCCTGCCGCCGCAAAGATGGGCATCTGCTGCCCGCCTCCGCTGGCCAGGCCCAAGACGCGCTTTCCGCGCAGGTCACCAAACCATTCGTGCGGCACCGGCTTGGTAGGGGTGAGCAGTACGTCCCAATTGCCAATAAGTGCCTGCTCATAGGCCTCATGGGTGATGGGCTTGCCCCATTCCCAGCCCTCGCGGATCCAACGGTCGATGGTTTCTGCGTTGATGTCCTGGTATGACGTGGCTGCCATGGCGGCTCCCCCTCCAAGTGTCCCTCCTGATGGTACTACGCCTCGCTCCCCATTGGGGACAGACTAAATGGAGAGCTCCACTGCTATCATCGCGATAGTAAAAGTTAGAGGAGGCTTACTAATGGCAGCTGCACGTAAGGTTATCTTTATCGTGATCGGGCTCGCTTGCTTTGTTGCGGGCACTATAGGCATCTTCCTGCCCATTCTCCCCACCATGCCGCTCTATCTGCTTGCGGGCATCTGCCTGGCAAACGGCAGCGATCGTCTCTCCGCGTGGTTTGGGTCAACGAGCTTCTACGCCCAGCACGTTGCTTCCATCAAAGCGGGGGAGGGCATGACCATGCGTGCAAAGGTCACTTCGTTCATCACCATCTGCGCACTCCTCGGCCTGGGGTTCTACATGATGCGTCGCACGCCCGCCAAGTGGATTCTTGTGGCGGTGGCTGTGTTCCACGCGTGGCTCTTCTTTGTGCATCTTCCCACGCGCGAGGCCTGAAGCATGGCTCGGCAACTCACCGCTGAACAGGCGGAGGCAAAACGGGCCCGTGAGCAGGCAGTTGTTGGCGAGATGATAGCCCTGTACTGCTGCGGTAACCACGGCAGCGCTCGCGGCAAGCTCTGTTCCGAGTGCGCGGAGCTTGCGGCATACGCCGAGAAGCGCACCGCCCGATGCCCTTTCATGGCCACCAAGACGTTCTGCTCGCAATGCAAGGTGCACTGTTATGCACCCGAGATGCGTGAAAAGATTCGGTAGGTCATGCGCTATGCCGGTCCGCGGCTCATGTTCTCGCATCCCGTGATGACGATTCACCACGGCATCGACACGCTTGGGGCAAAGCTTCGCGCGTAACGGACCAGAAAGTCCGACCTTCTGGCCCCCATCGTCGCATTGAGCGGGAATTACGTCCGACATTGCACTATACGAGCAATCCACATGTCCATAAGTTAGAGTAGACTAACTCAATGACACAGAACGCTTCTTACCTGAAGGGAGCAACGCATGGCTCAAAAGAAGCAATCGACCGTCTCAGCGCTGCTGGAGTTTGCGGGCGAACGGCGTGGCCTGCTCGTTGCCGGCTGCATACTCTCAGCGGCAGCCATGGTCATCACCATGGTGCCCTACGTGTGCATCTGGCTTGTGGTGCGCGACCTCATAGCCGTCGCGCCAAACTGGTCTCAGGCGACGGGCGCGGTGAAGTACGGCTGGCTGGCCTTTATCTTCTCGGTCCTCGGCATCGTCGTATATTTCGGCGCGCTCATGTGCACGCATCTCGCGGCGTTCCGCACCGCAACCAACATCCGTAAGCGCTGCATGGCGCACCTCGCCAAGGCGCCGCTCGGCTACTTTGACACCCACGCCTCGGGCCTCCTCAGGCGCCGGATTGACGGCGCCGCGGCGCAGACCGAGACGCTGCTCGCGCACAACCTGGCAGACATCACGGGCACGGTGGCCATGTTCGTCACGCTGCTCGTGCTGCTGTTTGTCTTTGACTGGCGCATGGGGGCATCGTGCCTCCTGGCTGCCGTCGTCTCGTTTGGGGCGCTCTTCGCGATGATGGGCGGCAAGAACGCCAACCTCATGGCCGAGTACTACGACGCGCTTGACGTTGCGAGCAAGGCTGGCACCGAGTACGTGCGCGGCATCCCCGTGGTGAAGGTCTTCCAGCAGACGGTCTACTCGTTCCGCGCGTTCAAGGCGGCCATCGACGCCTACTCGGAGAAGGCCTCCTACTATCAGGGAACCGTGTGCAAGACGCCACAGTCCGTGAACCTCACGGTGACTGAGGGCGCCTTCATCTTCCTAGTGCCGGTGGTGCTGCTCATTGCCCCAGGCGCTTATGCCGCGGGGGACGCGGCGTTTAGCACCTTCGTCACCAACTTTGCCTTCTACGCAATCTTCTCTGCGGTGCTTTCCACCGCCCTCGCCAAGATTATGTTTGCTGCTGGCGGCCTTACCCAGGCGGGCGACGCGCTTAAGCGCATCAACGAGGTGCTGGATGCGCCCGTCCTTCCCGTGACCGACCGTCCGCAGGCACCGCAAGACGCCTCTGTGAGCTTCGAGAACGTGACCTTCACCTACGAAGGGGCCGAGCTTCCCGCGCTTGATGGCGTCAGCTTTACCGTCGCGCAGGGCCAGACCGTGGCCCTGGTTGGTCCCTCGGGCGGCGGCAAGACCACGGCCGCGAGCCTCATCCCGCGCTTCTGGGACGTGGACGAGGGCGCCGTGCGTGTGGGAGGCGTTGACGTGCGCGACATGGACCCACACGTGCTCATGGACCGCGTGGCCTTCGTGTTCCAGAACACCCGCCTCTTCTCCACGTCCATCTTGGAGAACGTGCGTGCCGCGCGTCCCGAGGCAGCGCGCGAGCAGGTGCTTGAGGCGCTCGCGGCGGCCCAGTGCGACGACATCCTGGCCAAGCTGCCGCAGGGCGTCGACACCGTCATCGGAAGTCAGGGCACCTACCTCTCCGGCGGCGAGCAGCAGCGCGTGGCGCTTGCCCGCGCCATCCTGAAGGACGCCCCCATCGTGGTGCTCGACGAGGCGACGGCCTTTGCCGACCCAGAGAACGAGGCCCTCATCCAGAAGGCCTTCGCGCACCTTCTGGCCGGTCGTACGGTGGTGATGATTGCGCACCGCCTCTCTACGGTGGTTGATGCCGACAAGATCGTGGTGCTGGATCAAGGCCACGTGGCTGAGCAGGGCGCCCATGCCGAGCTGGTCGCCGCTGGCGGCCTCTACGCGCGCATGTGGGCCGACTACCAGACCGCCGCGCAGTGGAAGATTCAGAAGGAGGTGGCATAGCCATGATCTTTGGTGAGAAGTTCCGCCGGAAGTATGCCCTTTCCGAAGCCGGCGAGGCCAACGTGAAGAAGGGCGTGTTCTGGACCGTCGTCACAAACCTGCTGGTGCTGAGCGGAACCGCGCTGCTCTACCTGCTGATGCGTGCCTTCATGGCCGTGCTGGTTGATGGGGCACCGCTGCCCTCCGCGTTTCCGTACCTCGCGGGCGTCGTGGCGTTCTTCGCCCTTTCGCTCTTCGTGCACAGCAACCAGTACTACTACACCTACTCGGTGGTGTATGACGAGGTCGGTTTTGTGCGCACGAGCTTAGCGGAGCGCCTGCGAAAGCTTCCGCTCTCGTTCTTTGCTCACCGTGACCTGGCCGACTTGACCGAGACCATGATGAGTGACGTCGACCGCCTGGAGCACGTGTGGAGCCACGTGCTCGGCTACCTCTATGGCGGCTACATCTCCACGGCGCTCATGGCGGTGGGCGTCACGGCATACAACTGGAAGCTGGGCCTGGCGTGTCTGTGGGGCGTGCCGGTGGCCTTTGCCCTGCTCTTTGGCTCGCGCAAGGTGTTTGC
>DJXA01000161.1:0-2329 GCA_002449555.1 Atopobiaceae bacterium UBA7016
CGCTCCCAGATGGTGGTGGCGCCGAGCTTTACCTCGCGCAACCAACCGGGATAGCCCTCGTAGGTGAGCAGGTCGTAGGCCTTGGATGCCATGTTTGCCTCGCACAGGGCACGCGGCAGGAAGTTGGTGCCCACAAAGCCGGTGACCAGCTTGTTCTCGTTGCGGGAGAGGGCGCGATCGAGCGCGAAGGCGTTGAAATCGGGGGCGCCGAAGCCAAAGGTGATGCAGAGGGCGTAGGCGGTCTGCGTGGTCACCGCGCAGCGACCGTTGGGCGAGAAGTACTCGGCGTTGATGTAGTCGCGCAGGTACTGGGCGAGCTCGTCGTAGTGCGCGGCGTCGGCCTCCTTGCCCAGCACGCGTGCGGCGTCGGCCACTTCGCAGGTGCTGCGCCACCAGTAGAGGTAGGCAATGAAGTCGGGGTCGGTGGCGCCGGTGCGGTCGTTCTTGGGCGCGTCGAGAGCCAGCCAGTCACCCAGCTGGTGCAGGCCGCCCCACAGGTGCTTTTCGCCCTCGTCGGTGCGCTCGATGTAGTCAATCCAGGCGACCATGGCGTCGTAGTGCTCGGCCAGCACCGACACGTCGCCGCTGAAGAGGTAGCTCTGCCAGGGGATGAAGCACGTGGCGTCACCCCAGATGGCGCAGGCGGGGCCGTCCAGCATGAACGAGGGGGCGACCAGCGGAGCGCCGCCTTCGTGTTTGGCGGCCTCCTGGGCCATGTCGTAGGCAAACTTGCGATAGAAGGGCTCCTGGTCGGCAAGATAGAGTGCCGTGGGGGCAAAGACCTGCGCGTCGCCGGTCCAGCCCATGCGCTCGTCGCGCTGCGGGCAGTCGGTGGGGGTGTCCATGAAGTTGCTCTTCATACCCCAGCGGGCGTTCTCAACCAGGCGGTTGACCAGCTTGTGGCCAGTGGTGAGGGTACCCGTCTCCTCAAAGTTGGAGTGCAGGACCATGCCAGTGAAGTCCTCGGGCTTGAAGTTGGACAGGCCCTCGATCTTGACGAAGCGGTAGCCGTAGTAGGTGAAGCGCGGCTCAAGCAGGTGCTCGGCGCCGTCACTTACGTACACGTACTCCTGCTTGGCGCTGCGGAGGTTGTCGTTGTAGAACTCACCGTCCTGCAGAAGCTCGCCCAGCTGCACGCGAATGGTGGTGTCGGCGGGCTCGTGCACGCGCAGGCGGAAGGTGCCCGCAAACTCCTGGCCCATGTCCAGCACCAGGTCGCCCGAGGGTACGGTGACGACGGCGGGAGAGAAGGTCTCGTGCGCGGTCACGGGCAGCGAGAGGCGGTCGGTGAGCTTGGCCGTGGAGGCTGCGGCCTCGTCGGCGCTGAGCAGCTGAGCTGCGACGGGCTCAGTTTCGGGCAGCGTGTCGTCCCTGCGCTCGCCGTCGTAGATGTTGGAGGCGGTGATGGTGGAGCGGGTCATCTGCCAGCCCTCGCCGGTTCCGAAGACCTGCGTGCTGCCGTCGGCGTAGGTCACGTGCAGCTCAGCGATGAGGCGCCAGTCGTTTCCGTAGAAGCCGCGATCCTCGGGGATGAAGCCAAAGCGGCCCTTCCACCAGCCGTTACCCATGAGGAAAGCGAGGTCGGCCACGGCGTCAGCGGCGCGGAGCTGCTCGGTGACGTCGTAAGTCTGCACCTGCAGCCAGCGGTCGTACGCGTTGGTGCCGGGCGCGAGGTACTCGTCGCCCACACGCTTGCCGTTGATGCTTGCGTCATAAAAGCCTAGGCCGCAGGCATAGAGGCGAGCGGAGGCGACCTCACCGATCAGCGTGATGCTGCGGGAGAAGATGGGGTGGCGGGGAGACTCGGCACCGTCGCACGCGATCCACCGGGCGGACCAGGCCTCGTCCATCTTGCCAGTCTCAAACGCGGCAACCTCAGAGGTGGCCTCCTCGTCAGCGTTGGTGCGCACTGAGACGGTCCACTCATAGCGGGTGCGCGGCTTGAGGGGCACGTCGATGTTGGCGTTGATCGAGTCGAGCTGAGCCCAACCGGTGTCGGCCACGGTGGCCCCATCGCTTATCACCACGATGCGCGAGGCGGTGGCGTCGGTGCCCGTGGAGTCTTCAACAGCCCAGGAGAAGACAGTATGGAAAAACGTAAAGCCAAGCGGATTGCAAAGGTGATTGACGCGAAGGTTGGTGATACGCATTATGTCCTCCCACGGTTTGTTGCTGCTGTTTAATCGTTTTATACACGGTGGGAGGGGGAGGACGTAAGGTGTGTAGTGTTAGGGGAATCGAAAATCGAAAAAGCAGGATTGGATATCGCGAGCGAGGACGGTGAGCGCTCTGTATCGCCCGCCGCGCGGTGCGGTTTGGGGGTAGCCCC
>DJXA01000161.1:2430-3780 GCA_002449555.1 Atopobiaceae bacterium UBA7016
GAAGGGGCTACCCCCAAACCGCACCAGTGTGCCGAGTGCGTAACTTTGGATGATGAGAAGCTTGATGCTCGACATGTTTCCGCAGGCACATCGGTGGTGCAGTCATTGATGCCCCGACACAGCCCTCAAAAATTGCTCACCGCCAAGGGTCAGCGTGGTTGCCACGCCACCAGCCATGACGGTAAGCTGCCCGATCTGCGCGGGCTTCGTGCCCAGCCGGTTGCACAGGCGCACGCGCACCTGCTCGCCCGAGACGGGCGCCGCCAGGGGAAACGCCACGGTCTTGTATCAGCCAAACGCCTTGCCGCCCATCGGGGACCCAGTCATCGCCTGGTGCCAAACCCGGGACCAATGCTTCTCGCCCATGCGCCTGTCCTTCCTCGCGGCGTGCTGCCAGCTCGCATGCTCCTATTCTAATGCGTTGGCAGGTATTCGCTCATCCCGTCAAACACCTGTCGGCTTTCTGGGTACATGGGGTAGCTGACCGAGAACACGTGGATGAGCTGGCGTTCGTTGCCTTTGGGGAAGTTGAGCAGCTCGTGCGCGTGCCCTGCGGCCGTGAGCAGGCCGTCCAGCTTGAGCGTGTCCTTCTGGATGAGGTCCTCGGCGCTGGTCACTAAAAAGAGCGGCGGGAGCGGGGCCGCCACGAGCAGGCTCGGGTCGAGCAGGTATGGCTCGTAGGGCTTGCCGCGGTCATCTGCGCAGGTCACCATGTTGCTGATGGCGCGCATGAGGTCCTTGCGCTGCGTGTCCAGCATGATGGAGAAGAGGCCCGCAGCTCGGAAGCGGATGTCCGTGTCGGCGATGCCGAAGGCGGTGCGCAGCGGGTCGCTCTTCGTCAGCGCGAGCGCGAAGAGCGAAAGCAGCGCGCCGGCGGAGTCGCCCGACAGATAGCAGCGGTTGAGGTTGAGCCGCAGCCCATTGGCGTGCGCCGCCAGATAGCTCAGGGCGGCCATCACGTCGGCGATCTGGTGCCAGAGCGTGGTCTCGGGAATGCGGCGGTAGCTGGTGCTCACCGTGCGGTAGCCCAGGCGCGCCCACTCGTAGTTGAAGTTGGCGTTGACCTCCTTGTACGAGGCAAAGAGCCCGCCGCCATGGATGTTCACCATCACCGGGGCGTCCGCCGGCAGGTTCGGCAGCTCGTAGATGTCGAGCAGGTGGCCCTGGTCGCCGTCGGGCAGGTAGGCGATGTCCTTAACGATGCGCAGGTCAGAGAGGTCCTGCACCTGCTTTGCCAGACGCTTCTTGTCTGCAGACTCAAACAGGTAGCGCCAAATCAGGCAACCGAGCTTCGACATGCCGTTCTCCTTCCACAGGTTCTCTTTGGTGCGGCCAGGGGGTAGCCCCCTA
>DJXA01000161.1:3892-10667 GCA_002449555.1 Atopobiaceae bacterium UBA7016
TAGGGGGCTACCCCCTGGCCGCACCGCGCATGCTGCGCATGACCAGTGCGTATGCCACACCCTGCGCCACGGCGGCAACCAGCCAGCTGATGGGGTAGGCCAGTATGAGGTTGGCATAGGTGCATACCATGGCAAAGCCCGTGTGGACCCACAGGACGCGCGTGCCGCAGATGGCCACGATGCTGATGGCCGCAGGCACGGTGGAGCGCTTGTAGCCACGCATCGCGCCAGAGAAGATCTCGTTGATGGCGTTGACCCACTGGAAGCAGGTTGCGCGAAGAATGCGCTGGTAGGCAAGGGGCTTGACCGTGGCGTCGGTGGTGAAGAGCGACACGAACGGTACGCGCAACGCATAGAAGAAAACACCCACCGCCAGTGTGAACACCGGCCCCAGAAGCAGGGTGAGCCGCGTGACCTTGCGGCAGCGCTCGTGGTTGCCGGCGCCATCGTTTTGGCTGACAAACGTGGTGCCCGCCTGGCTGAAGCCCAGGATGGCGTTGTAGGTAAAGTACTCAAAGTTGGTAGCCACCGTGGTCGCCGCCATGGCCGTCTGCCCCAGCGAGTTGATGGCCGCCTGCAGCACGATGTTGGAGAGCGAGAAGATGGATGACTGCACGCCGGCGGGCAGGCCCACGCGCACGATGCCGCCAAGCGCTTCGCGGTCGATGCGCAGCTGCCGCAGGCTGAGGTGGTAGATGCCCTCCTCGCGGCGCAGCATCTCCACCAGCGCGAGGCTGCTCGCCACGTTTGAGAGCAACGTCGCCAGGGCCACGCCAGCTACGTCGAGGTGCAGGCCCACAACAAACAGCAGGTTAAGGGCCACGTTGAGCACACCCGACACAATAAGCACCAGAAGCGGACGACGCGTGTCTCCCTTCGAGCGCAGCACCGCCGAGGCAAAGTTGTACAGCATGATGGGCGGCATGCCCAGGTAATAGATGCGGAAGTACAGCATGGCCTGGTCAAGCAGCTCGTCAGGCGTGCCGATGGCTTGGTGAACCGGTCGCGCCAGCACCTGACCAGCCACCAAAAGCACCGTTCCGCAGATGAGCGAAAGCGCGATGGACGTATGCGTGGCACGGGTCACGCCGTCCTTGTCGCCCTTGCCAAAGTAGTTGGCGATGGTTACGTTGGCGCCCAGCGAGACGCCCACAAACAGGTTGACCATCAGGCTGATGAGGTAGGTGTTTGCTCCGACGGCAGCCAGGGCGTCTGATCCGGCAAAGCGGCCAACAACGGCCACGTCGGCGGCGTTGAAGAGCTGCTGCAAAAAGCCGCTGGCCGCCACAGGCAGCGCATAGGCGATGATCTTGGGCACGAGCGGACCGTGCAGCATGTCGATGTCGTGCGAGCGGGCTTGGGCCACGGCAAACGCTCCTTACTATGAAAGGGGATGTTCACCATGGTATACAACTATCATTTTCAGATTCCCGAAAACGAGTTCCAGAATGCTTCTTGAGAAGCGTAATCGGTTAACTCCTTCTCTATCATGTGACGTGACGACTACACCACGTGAAAGGAGCGCATCATGGCATTTCCGAAGGACTTTCTCTGGGGCGGATCCATCTCGGCCGAGCAGGTCGAGGGCGGCTGGGACGAGGGCGGCAAGTCGCCCGTGCAGCTTGACTACGCGGCGCCGGCCGACGGCGTGGGCTGGCGTCTGGTGCACTATCGCAACGCCGACGGAACGCGCGGCACCATGCGCACCTTCCAGACGCTCCCCGAGGGCGCCTCGTACGAGCTCTTTGACGACGTGCACTACACCAACCACGTGGCGGCCGACTTCTATCATCACTGGGAGGAGGACATTCGCCTCTTCGCCGAGATGGGCTGGACCACCTTCAACACGTCCATCGCCTGGAGCCGCATCATGCCCAACGGCATCGAGGGCGGCGTGAACGAGGAAGGCGTGGCCTTCTACGAGAACGTCTTCAAGCTGGCGCGCGAGCTGGGCATGGACCCGGTCATCACGCTCTACAAGTACGACGAGCCCGTGTACTTCGAGCTGAAGTACGGCGGCTGGGACAACCGCGCGATGATCGACGAGTTCGAGGCGTTTGCGCGTGTGTGCTTCGAGCGCTTTGGCAAGTACGTCAACAAGTGGCTGACGTTCAACGAGATCAACGTGCTCTTCATCATGGAGAGCGACCCCAAGATGCTCGTCAAGCTGCACAACCAGATGCTGGCCTCGGCCCGTGCGACCATCGCCGCGCACGAGATCAACCCCCAGCTCAAGGTGGGCTGCATGATTTGTGGCCTGTGCTCTTACGCCTTCACCTGCGACCCGGCCGACCAGCTGGCCAACCACTTCACCTTCCAGAAGATCTTTGGCTACTGCGCTGACACGATGATCTTTGGCGCCTACCCGCGATTCGCCGCGCGCATCCAGCGCGAGCTGGGGCAGCCGCTCGAGGTGAGCGACGAGGACGCGGCCACGCTCATGGCGGGCAAGAGCGACTTCCTCGCGTACTCCTATTACATGAGCGCCACGGTGACAACTCACAGCGAAGGCGAGGCCTCCATCGGCAACGTGTTTGGTGGCATCAAGAACCCCTACCTCGAGACCTCTGAGTGGGGCTGGCAGATTGACCCGGTAGGCTACCGGTACTTCCTGAACTACATCTACGACCGCTATCGCGTGCCCATCTTCGACGTGGAGAACGGCCTGGGCGCAAAGGACGAGCTGGTGGTTGAGGACGGCGTCGAGCGTGTGCACGATGACTACCGCATCGACTACCTGCGCGCGCACATCGAGAACCTGCGCGCCGCGGTGGAAGAGGACGGCGTGGACATCTTTGGCTACACCACCTGGGGGCCGATCGACCTGGTGGCGGCGAGCACCGGCCAGATGTCCAAGTATTACGGCTTCATTTACGTGGACATGGACGACGAGGGCAACGGCGACTGCCACCGCGTGCGCAAAGACAGCTTCTTCTGGTACCAGAAGGTGTGCCAGAGCAACGGCGCTGACTTGGCCTGATTCATGAGCGGACCACAAGGTCGGACCTTGTGGTCCGTTTACTTAAGAAGCTGATGGTTAATCTCGATGACGTCGCGGTGCACGATGTCGCGTGGCTCAAAGTGGAGCAGCTGGTAGACGGCCTGCATCACGGCGCCAGCACCAAAGGCGGAGAGCAGCGTGCCGATGCCGACAGGGCCGCCTAGCAGCCAGCCGATTACGGTGACGGCTGACCACAGGATGATCTGCACCACGCCGATGGGAACCTGCGGTAGGCGCTTGCCGAGGCCGACGAGCAGCGCGTCACGCGGGCCGCAGCATTGCTCGCCTCGCATGTAGATCCACATGCCCACGGCCATGAAGACAAAGCCCACGAGCATCATCGCGATGCCCGTCCATAGGTTGGCGCAGGGCGTAAGTGGGCTGTGGTCGTTGAATGCCTGCACAAAGTTGCCTGTGAGCAGCGCGTCGATGATGGTGCCATAGCCGATGCGCTCCTTGAGGGCGAGGTCAATGAGCAAGATGGCAACGCTCATGCACGTCATGACCATCCCATAGTTGAACGGTGTGTGCGCGGCGACGCCCATACCCAGGCAATCCCACGGCGCGAGGCCGATGTTGGCAAAGATGGTGAGGTGCACGCCGAAGGAGAACACCAGAAGGCCCAAGGCAATCTGGAACCACTGGGCTATGATGCGTGATTTGCTCATGAAATGCCCCTTGCTGACGATGGTGCTACCACTTTAGTGGAAGCGAAAGGGGCGCATGGCGACAAAGGGATGGCGCATGTTATGGGTGTCGAACACTCATAGAAGCTGAAGTCGCGATTTGTACCACGTTTTTGCGGTTTTTGTAATGCCGTATATTATATGCAGTTTATGCAGAGTGACGTATTGACAAACATGCAGGTAAACGGATTGCGTCAACCGTCTATTGCTGTGAATCTGCCCCGTAATTCAAAGCTACAGAAAACGGTATTACATAAACCGCAGAATCGTGGTACAGATTGCCATCCTAAGGAGTAGGTTCGCCCAAAAAACAGCCACTGGCCAACATCTTTTTGCTTAGAAGAGGCGATATCAACAACGACTGCCTATGACAGACTCCATAGCATGCAGGGCGCTTATGATTCGCTTCCCGTATAGGCGTCGGCGACGCCGCTTTTGAAGTAGCCGGTGCGCTCGGCCTCGGCAAGCCACGCCTCTTCCTCGGGGGTATCAGGCAAGTCCTCGCGCTCGATGAGAAAGACCACCGGACGCGTCCCGTCGTTGCAGCATGCGACCATCTGCCGGTCGTCGGCTGTCCAGCGATGCATGATGGACCCGCCTTGCAGCGCCGTGTACACGTAGCGACTGATGCAGTCCCAGGCCTCGGCGCAAGGAAAGGCACGACCATCCGGACCGGCGGTTGCCCCAAAGTGCCAGAAGTCATCACGGCCACCGTCACGCCAGAACTCGAACGTGTCGCCCACCTCAAAGACGCCGCACGGGCCGCTCTTTGGGTCTGCGAGGTAGGTCTCTTGCAGATCGCAGAAGCACTTCTTGTCAATGACGGTGACTTTGACATGGTGGCGCATGGTGAATCCTTTCAAAGCTTCCAGAGCCCTAAAGCTCCCTACTGTCCCAAGGTGCTTGTGCGTTCGACAACCTGGCGGTCAACGATAATCTGCGCCTGCTCAAGAACCTCGCCATTCATAAGCGCAATGAGGGCTTCGGCCGCCCTGCTTGCCAGTTTGTCCACGTTGCGGTTAACCGACGAGAGCGTAGGGGTAAACAGCCGCGCGATGGGGGTGTCGTCACAACCAATAACGAGCACGTCAGAGCCTACGTTCAGCCCGTGCGCCTCGATCGCTTTTACCGCTCCGATGGCCACGCGGTCTCCAATGGCTACGATGCCGTCCACAGACCCGCCCCGCTCAAGAAGGCCGCTCACCAGCTCGGCAGCCTCGATGTTGCTGGGACGGCTGTGCATGCCCCGAAGCACAAGATTCTGGTCAAGCCGTACGCCAGCCTCGGCAAGTGCCTCAACGTAGCCAAGGTAGCGGCTGCTCTCGCTCAGGGGATGGCTTGAGGCAGACACGGCAACAAGTGCCACCCGAGTGCATCCGCGGTCAAGCAGCGTCTTCGTCATATCGTGCGTCATCTGGCGCACATCGTTGTCCACTGACACGAAGCGTTCGTGCGTTCCCGTTGTGATGCGGTCCAGCACGACGGTGGGGACCTTTGTTGGGAGCGCAGACAGGTCAAGGCGGCGCTTGCCGTTAACAAACACCAATCCGTCCACCTGCTTGTGGAGCATGCTCTTTATGTAGGAAGCCTCGCGCTGAGGGTCGTTCTCGGTGTCGCAGGCAAACGAGGCATAGCCCGCGTTGTAAAGCTCTCGCTCGAGGCGCATCACGATGGAGGAGAAGAACACGTTGGAGATGTCAGGCGTGACGATGCCGACCGTGCGAGTCTCTGCCGCGCGCAGGCTCTTGGCGGCAAAGTTGGCAACGTAGCCCTCCCGCTCCGCGATCTGCAGCACGCGTTGCCGCGTCTCTTCTCCCACGCGCCCCGTGCCGTTGAGCACGTTTGAGACCGTGGCCTTGCTGGCCGTGGCCTGCGCCACCGTCGCTGGCGCCATCGCCGGTGCCTCCAACGCCGCCGCGACTGCCGGTGGCCCCGTGGGCATCCTCTCCTTCCCGCTCTTCATGGGCGAGGGCTTCATGGGCTTCGTCATCGCCATGCTGGTCGCCTTCATCGGCTCGGCAGTGCTGACCTTCCTGTTTGGCCACACGCCCGAGATGGACGAGTAGGCCCTCCTTTCTCTTGGCTCCCGTCTCGACCATCGAGGCGGGAGCTCCCTTGTATTCTTGTAGCTATCGTTTTCCGTTTGAAAGGACGCCGCCATGGCCAAGCGTGACCGTCTTATCTCCATCGCAGGTTCCGAGATCGACGAGATGGATCCCATAAGGCTCAAGGCCTCCATCCTCAAGAGCGAGGGCCGCGTCATCTGCGGGCAGCACCTGCTGTTCGCCAACACCGGGCTCGTGCGGGGCGTGACCAACTCTGAGCTCATGTTTGCCTTCGGCGCCGACATGGTGATGCTCAATACGTACAACTTTGATGACGAGAGCAAGAATCTGGGCATGCAGGGGCTCTCGTTTGCCGAGCTCAAGGCTCTGTGCCGTCGCCCCATCGGCATCTACCTGGGCTGCCCTGGCGCCAACGCCGCCGTCGAGGAGGGCCTCTACGACCGCAACGGCATGCTGGCCACGCCCGAGCACGTGGCCAAGGCCATCGAGATGGGGGAGAGCTTCATTGTGCTGGGCGGTAACCCTGGTAGTGGCACGCGCCTGTCTGACGTACTTGCAACAACTAAGCGTATCAAGGACGAGTATGGTGACCAGGTCTTTCTCTGGGCGGGCAAGTGGGAGGATGGCGTGACGGAGCCCGTGCTGGGAGACCCGCTGGCCAAGGCTGCCGGACGCGACGACAAAGAGATCATCGCGCAGGTCATTGACGCGGGCGCCGACTGCATCGACCTGCCTGCACCCGGGTGCCGCGCAGGCATCACGGTGGACATGGTGCGCGAGCTGGTTGAGTTCACGCATACCTACAAGCCTGGAACGCTGGCCATGACGTTCCTGAACAGCTCCATCGAGGGTGCCGACACCGAGACGGTGCGTGAGGTGGCCATTCTCATGAAGCAGACGGGCGCCGATATCCACTGTATCGGCGATGGTGGTTTTGCTGGTTGCTCCAGCCCTGAGAACGTGCAACAGCTGAGCTTCTCGATCAAGGGCAAGCCGTACACCTACTACCGGATGGCAAGCGT
>DJXA01000161.1:10802-12315 GCA_002449555.1 Atopobiaceae bacterium UBA7016
GGCAGTCCGTTTGGCCGGCATCTGTTGTTTGACCGTAATGGTCGAGGTCAAACAGGGGCGAAGAGCCTGGTATCTGACCTTTTGAGGGTGTTTGACCGTAATGCGTAAGGTCAAACACCCTGAGTGCTTCCAAGCATAGAAACGATAACGAGTTAACCGATTATGTAGAAATCATGTACCAGCATTAAACCGTTTAATTAACGATTGTTAACCGATTAATATACGACTCAGAAATTAACCGATTAATTCCTAGAAAGGAATGCCGCCATGACCGCCACTGCCACCGCCAACTCAAAGCTTCTGCTTCCCTCCATGATGTGCGCCGACTTCGGCCACCTGGCCGACGATACGGCGGCGCTTGTGGCTGCCGGCGCGGACGGCCTGCATCTTGACCTCATGGACGGCACGTACGTCCCCAACTACGGCATGGGCCTGCAGGACATCGAGTGGCTCTGCGCCAACGCGGGCGTCCCCTGCGACGTGCACATGATGGCCATGGATCCGGGCCGCTACGTGGAGAAGTTTGCCAAGGCGGGCGCCAAGGTCATCTACGTGCACCCCGAGGCTGACGTGCACGTGGCCCGCACGCTTGCCGCCATCAAGGCGCTCGGCGTCAAGGCGGGCATCGCTATCAACCCGGGCACCAGCTTTGCGGCTGTCGAGCCCATCCTTCCGCTCTGCGACTACGTGCTGGTCATGACGGTGAACCCGGGCTTCGCGGGCCAGAAGTGGCTGGACTTCGTCAACCCCAAGATTGACCAGCTGGTTGAGGCCAGCCACAAGAACGGCAACAACTACGAGGTCATCGTCGACGGCAACTGCTCGGCGGAGCGCATCGCCCAGGCATCGGCCATGGGCGTCAAGGGCTTCGTGCTGGGCACGGCGGGCCTCTTCGGACACGGCGATTACGCGGAGAGCATGCAGAAGCTCCGCGCTCTGTAAGGCACGGCAAGTTCGGCAAAACACGGCACCTGAGCAGGCATTCATTCACAGAAAGGGAACCATCATGGCATTCAAGAAGCTGGCTATCGGAAACGACCACGTGGCAGTCGAGATGAAGAACGAGATCATGGCCTACCTCCAGGAGAAGGGCTACGAGGTCGTCAACGTGGGCACCGACAGTCCCGAGCGCTTCAACTATCCGGTGAGCGGCTACAAGGTTGCCAAGATGGTGGCGTCCGGCGAGGTGGACGGCGGCATCCTCATCTGTGGCACCGGCGTGGGCATCAGCCTTTCCGCGAACAAGGTGCACGGCATCCGCTGCGTCACCTGCTCCGAGCCGTACTCAGCGCGCCTCAGCCGCCAGCACAACAACACCAACTGCGTCGCCTTCGGCGCACGCGTGGTGGGTATCGAGACGGCGAAGGACATCGTTGACGCTTGGCTGGGCGCCGAGTACGAGGGCGGCCGTCACCAGGTGCGCATCGACATGCTCGCCGAGATCGAGACCACCCAGGCGCTGAAGGCTGCCGAGGATTAAAGCGTCGGAGTGCGCCGAGGGGGTAGCCCCCAG
>DJXA01000215.1 GCA_002449555.1 Atopobiaceae bacterium UBA7016
CATAGCCCCCGTCTATGGCCTCGCCCACGGTCATCTCTATGAGGGCCATCGAGCCATCCAACTCTGGGCAGGTTTTGCTCTGGTGATAGGAGTGACCAGCTAGGGTGACCCAGCAGGGCAGCTCGCGGTGCCTCCGCTGTGCCTCGGCACGGTGTTGCGCGATTTCCTCCGCCGAAAGACCCGATGCTTCGTTGTTTGTTGTGGCTTCTGTCTCTGCCTGGGTCTCGGGTTCCACTTGGGGCTCGGGCTTATCGTTGTCCTGCGCGGCCTGTTCTTCCACCGGAACGTCTTCGCTCTGGGAGGACGTGCCCGAGCCAGCCGTCGAGTCGCAGGCTGCCAAGAGCACGGCGAGCAACACCAAGATGCTGGCAACGGACAGCAGGCCAAGGCCGCTCACGCGACGGTGCGTGCGGCTTCTGCTGTTGTTGCGGGCGATGTTCTGCTTGGCCATGTGAGCTCGCCTTCCCCTTCGTGCCCGCGCAAGGTTCTTTCGGAAACTCTACCAGATGACGTGAGCAGGGGACGGGTACCTGTTCACGTCCGCGGCAGCGGTGCAGCGGCGATGGTCTCTCCCCAGCTCATCGGGCGCGAGCTCACAGCTCCTTCTCCATCAGCCAGCAATCCTCCCACCTTCCCTCGAACAGCTCGTGGGCAGGAAGCGGCTTGATGATCCTGAACCCTGCCTTCTCATAGGCCCTGATCGCACGCGGGTTGCTCTTGTGGGGATCGAGGAGGATGACGTCCGCCGCCTTGACCTCCTTCAGGTACCCGGCCATCAGTCGCAGGAACGACGAGCCGATTCCCTTGCTCCAGTATGCGGGCTCGCCAATAAACTGGTCCATCGCGAACACGACACGGCCGTCGTCAGGGTAGTCGTACTCGTCAAACAGCTCTCCGGTCAGCCGATACGCCTGCCCGTATCCGATGGGCGCGCCTGCATACTCGATGATCATCCTGAAGCCGTCGGGGATTTCCTCGAGGTAGTGGGCGGCGAGCGTGTCCGTCGTGAACCTGGCGTTGCGCCCCTCGTAGTATTCGAGCACGCGGTTGTCAGTCAGCCACTTCAGCATGAGCGGAAGGTCGCCCACGCAGAAGTCCCTGATCAGTATTTCGCCGTCTTCAATTTGCACGTTGCGCCTGTGTTTCACATGGTTCTTGACCTGCTCAGCATTCTAGGAGTATGTGGACGACGCGTGCATGGTCGTCCTGTAGTGTTCGCGTTTTGACGCAGCCGGCCAGCGTGTCGCCCAATGCGACAGTTCGGCCCCGGTTTTGACGCATCCGGCCAGCGCGCCGCCCGATGCGACAGCTCGGCCCCCGGTTTTGACGCATCCAGCCAGCCGTCAGTCCGTTTCCGACGCAATCATGACGACGTACCTGCCCATGCGACTGTCGTACACGCTCCAGCACGCCGCGCCCCACCACTCGTGCCCGTCGTCGAAGAGGTTGGACCAGTCCGTGGTCCACTCGTACACTTCCAGTTCATCGGCCCCCTCGGGGAACAGCGCGGCGTTGACCCTGCGGAAGTCGTCCGGCCCGTATCCCGAGGGGTGCGGGGTCTCCCAGAACGCATACCAGTACGGAATCTGCTCGCCCATCAGGGGGTCCGGCAGCTCGCAGTCGTAGTGCCTCTGACCGACGCGGTCCGTCCGCACGATCTCCGGCACGTGGAGCAGGGCGTCCACTTCGATCTGACGGGCACGCGCCTTTTCCATGTCCAGGCTCCACGGGAACGGCTCGTCCTGCGGCTGCGAGTCGGTGTCCCGCTCCATCACCTTGAGCGCCGCAAACAGAACGGCGTCCTTGTGCGAGCGATACCCCTGGTGCGGCGAGTCGGCCTCGATCAGGCAGTACTCGACGCCGCATCTCGGGTAGTGCTCCAGCAGCTCGTAGAACGGGTCATGTAGCAGCTCTCTCATGATGATCACCTACAAACTGGAATGCATCGAAAGGGACCAAAAGGTCCGACTCTGTGGTCCCAGCTGCGCGCGCTCACCGACTCAAGCGCAACAGGTGCGCGTTCATCTTGAAGCCGTAGCGCTCATAGAGCGTTAGCGCGTTGTTGCCATCCGCCACCTTCACATCTATGTCGCGAATGCCAAGCCCTTCAAACCTATTCAGAGCCCATTCCATCAGTTGGGCTCCGTATCCTTTTCCTCTGTGGTCCTCCGAGACGATGAGGTACTCAAGGTCACCGACAGCGTTGCCATAGTTGATCTTGCAGAAGCCGATAACCCTGTCTTCCGTTTCGATCACGGCAATGGACGAACGCCCAGCATCAACGTCAGACGAGAAGCGCGCGAGCGTTTCTCCAAAGGGCTGCTTCGGATAGCATCCCTTGAAATTGATGGAAACGCTGTTGTGATGCCTCGCCAGCTCCTCAAGACAACCACGGAGCTTGGGTACTTCTTCTGGACCGATCTCTCTCATGCCGTTCTCCATGAATCCCCCTTGCCGCGCTCGCTTCATTCTACGTGAACGTGAATACGTGAGCAGGGTGAGCAGGGTGAGCAGGGGACGGGTACCTGTTCGTCGCACCACGCTCTTGTGTTGGAGTTGTATTGGCAACGGAATTCAGCTGTGATTCAGATTCGAATGGTAGGCTCAAGTGAACTCGTTGCGCGGATGGTGGTCCGCTCTATAAAACACCCCACAAGAGATGGAGCAAACATGCGCAAGACGGTTATGTCTGCGGTGGTGGGCGCTGCGCTATGCGTGTCCCTTTTGGCCTGCGGCCAGCAGACCACGAGCCAGCAGTCCACGAGCCAAGAGACCGTGTCCGAGGAAACCACGAGCGAGGAAACCACGAGCGAGGAAACCACGTCCGAAGAAGCTTCGGTGGCTGAGGCCTCGTCAGACACGTCCGCACAAGGCGCAGAGACGAGTGCGGCGAACCCCATCGGTACCGTTGCCAACGACATCGCCGAGGACGAGGACGCGCTTGTGTCGACGTATCCCGAGCGGTTCACGCAACAGACCTACGAGGATCCCGACACGGGCCTGGCCGTGACGTACAATCTCTTCCTCCCTGCGAACTATGACGAGAATGCCAGCTATCCGATGGTCGTCTTCATTGGGGACTCTACCTGCGCAAATGGCGATCCCTCGCGTTCGTTGACACAGGGTCTTGGCGCTTTGGTTTGGGCTAGCGACGCATGGCAGGCGGCCAACCCGACCATCGTGTGCGTGCCGACCTATCCCGAGACGATTCTCGACGATCACAACGGTTACAGCACCACGGAGTACGTGGAGCTGACCAAGCGGCTGATTGACACCGTGGCGAGCGAGTATGCCGTGGACGCGAGCCGCGTCTACGGTACCGGCCAGTCCATGGGCTGCATGACCACGCTCATCCTGGCGTCGGAGTACCCAGACCTCTACGCAGGGTGCATGTTCGTTGACGGACAGTGGGACGTCTCGACGCTTGCGGGTCTTGAGGGGCAGAGCTTCGTGTACTTCGCTGCGGAGGATGACCAGCCGGCAACCAACGGCATGAACGAGGTCAAGGCCATGTTCGATACGGATTCCGTGCCGTATGCCACCGCACAATGGGATGGCACGTGGTCGCCTGAGCAGCGCTCCGAAGCTGCGGAAGAGATGGCTGCGCAGAATCAAAAGGCAAACTTCATCTCGTGGGCGTCGGGCACCATCGACGCTGGCGAAGGCGGCGGCATGGGTGGGGCTGCGTACCACATGGCCTCGTTCGACTACGCGTACCGCTGCATCGCGGCGATGGAGTGGCTGTTTCAGCAGGCGTAGTGGGACAAGGGGAACGTCTTCTGTCACCATTCGCATTGGGGGAGGGGTGAAGGCCGAGCGAGGGTCAGCGCCCCTCCACGTCGCTCCTGAGCAGCCCGTAGAGGTAGTAGTCGCACCACGTGTTGACCATCTTGCCCTGGCGGACCATGCCTTCGCGTACGAAGCCGCACTTCTCGAGCATCCTCCAGGACGTGACGTTGCGCACGTCGACCTCCGCACAGAGGCGCTGGAGCTCCGTGTGCTCGAAGCAGAAGCGGGCCACGGCCGAGAGCGCCTCCGTGCCGTAGCCCATCTGTTGCTGGCTCGGCGCCAGGCGTATCGCCACCGTCGCCATGCGGTCATTCACAATGAGGTAGACCCAGAGTTCCCCGACGACCTTGCCGGAATCCCGTTCCTCAATCCCTAGGTGGAGGCTCTTCGTCGGCCTCTCGGGCTTCTCGAACATCAGCGCGGGGTCCTTGTCTGTCCTGCTCGGACCCTTCCCCCAGTACGCGTAGATGGACCTGTCTGCCATCCACTCTCTGAGCGCTGGAACGTCGGAGGCGGCCATGGGCCGGAGCCTTAGCCTCTCGGTCTCGATGATCGGCTTTGACTGGATGTAGTCTGCAAGTGCCATGGCCGCTCCTTGCCTCGCTGCGTACGGTGCCCGTCACCATTGAAGCAAGTGTTGCGCATACTTCAACCCCTGCGTTCGGGGCGTAGCGGCGAGGCGCGAGTGAGGGGCCGCAACGCGGCCCATCTGGAGGTGTTCAAAAAAACGTGAGTTTATGTGTTCAGCGGTGCGTGCCAGAAGAGCTTTGGACACTTTTCGCGAGTTTATGTGTCCACGAGCGGGGGTGCGCCTGCGTTTTGGACACATAAACTCGCGAAAAGTGTCCAAAACCTTTGCTGGAGGCTTAGCAAGACACATAAACTCGCGACAAGTGTCCAAGCCCTCCGCGGTCCATGCCTTACCGTTAGCCTTGTCGGCCCCTGATGGAATTGAGTATCTGCAGGCCGTCGGTCTCCATCCCCCTGACTTCCCCGTGGAAATAGTGCGTGGGGATCACAGACAGAACCAGCGTGAACACATTGATGAAAAGGGCGCTGTTCAGGAATGATTCAACGGCGCTGGGTGCGAGGAAACCCGAGTTCAGGGGCAAATCTCCCAGCATGAGCAGCAACAACCCGATAACCGCAACAAGAGAGGCGATCGGGCCTCCTGCGAGCATCGCAAGCAGCTTGGCATCCGTGTCTATCGCATCCGTATGCAACGGGATGAAGCAGCCATCAAAGGGGAGCAGCTTCACGGTCAGCCTCTTGGTGTCGAGCAGCACTTTGCCCGAACCGACCCGTATATGCCAGCGCCCGTTTCCCGTTGCGAGCACATAGCCGAGAGCGTGGCCCATCTCATGCATCAGGGTTGAGAGGCAGAACAGTGCCCACAAGGCGCAGGCGAATATGGCTAGCTCAAGAATGGCTGCAATTGCCCTCGGCATTCGACTACCTGCACGTCTCAGTTCTCGTGTGGGCCGGTGTACTCCAGGCAGAGCATGGTCAGGTCGTCAAACTGCTCGGCACCGTGCACGAAAGAATGTACCTCTTTGCTCATGGTGTCCAGCAGCTCCAGAGGCGAGCCGTCCGGGTTCTTGTTCAGCGTCGCAACAATCCGGTCCAGACCAAACTGCTCCTGCTCCTTGCCAATCGCCTCCGCGAGACCGTCCGTGTAGACAAACAGCTTTGACCCGGGCTCTAGCATAAGGTCATACTCCCGGTACTTCACGATGTAGCGCGATGCGTGCCAGCCAGCCTCGCCGGCCGTGTGGCTCGGAGTCTCCTGTGACAGGCCTTCGGTGCTCTTGCGTCCCCCTCGGTCGTGTTTGCGCCAACTACCACAGGGTAACACCGTTTTTGTTTCCGCACGTTCGGCGAGGGCCGAAGGGGCCGGAAGGCGGGGTGAGGCTCAGTTTAGGCCCGCCACCTGCTCGATGAAGTCCGCGGCGCCGACGGGTCCCGCGCAGGAGCGCAGGTCCTCGCGCATGCGGGCAGCGCCCTCACGCAGGCGCTCGTCAGCTAGCGCGTCAAGAACCGCCTTCCGCAGCTCATCTGCGTCTTGCGCAGCACGCTCCTCAAGCGCCATGCCCGCGCCAACTTCCGCCACACGCCTCGCGACAGCGCGCTGCTCACTCGTCAGCGGGAAGAGTAGCTCGGGCACGGCCATCCACATGCCCTCCGACGCGCTGTTCATGCCGCAGTGGGTGACAAACAGGCTTGTCCGCGAGAGCACCTCCATCTGGTCCACGTACTGCTCCACGCGCACGTTGCCGGGCAGCTCGCCCAGCCGCGCAGGATCAAACGCCTTGCCGCACGAGATGAGCAGGTCCACGTCGGCGTCGCGCAGCGCGTCGATGAGCGTGAGGTAGAAGCCCGGGCGGTCGTTGATGACGGTGCCAAGCGAGGCGTACACCAGCGACCGGCCGGACTTCTCCTTGGGGGCGACGTCGCGCACCGACGGGCCCACGAAGCGGTAGTGCTCCTCGTCGAAGGTCTCGGCGCAGGGCTGGAACGTCCGCGAGGTGTAGACGATGGTGTTGTCCTGCGGTTTATTGCTCACAATGTCGAGCGCGCTCTTCACGTGGTAGCCCAGCGGCCGCAGCTTGCGGATCTCGGCGTTGAGGCGCGGCAGGCCAAGGAGTATGTCGGCCAGCTCTGCGGCGCTGTGGCTCATGTACTTGGAAGAGTGCTCGTTGAACGCGAACGTGGTGGTGGAGCACACCCAGGGGAGACCGTGCTTGGCCGCGGCCAGCTTGCCCCAGAAGCACGCAGAGTCGCTCACCACCACGTCGGGGCGCCAGGCTGCGACGTCGGCCGACACGAGCGGGTCGAGGTTGGCGACCGTGCGGAACGACTGCACGCTCATCTCGGTGCTGGACACTTTGCGGAGCCTGCGCTCTGTGCGCGCGTCGATGGGCGGGAGGTAGGAGTCGCAGGCTACGAACTGGGCGCCCGCGCCTTCGATTCTCTCCTGGAACTCTTCAAACGAGTAGTAGCGAACCTCGTGGCCGCGCCGGGTGAGCTCGCGCACAACCTCGATGGTGGGGTTGGTGTGGCCGTAGGCGGGGATGCAGAACCAGAGCACCCTCATCGCGGGCCGCCGTCAAACGCCGCGCTGATCCACGCGTTGAACTGCTCCTTGGGCGGGATGGCGAGGCCGCGTTCAGCATCTCCCAGGATGACGAGCGTGTCGCCCGGCCTGATGCCGAACATGTCGCGCGCCTCCTTGGGGATGACGATCTGTCCCTTGGTGCCCACCGTCGCCGTCCAGGCCCCCTTGCCGTCTGGGATTGCCATGGTTGGCCTCCTTGTTCGGGTAGTATGACTGGTAATACAAATCATACCATATGAGGTGCAACGTTGGGGCTACCCCCTTTGTTGCGATGCCCTGGGTGGGGAACTCTGCTACGCTAGCGCCATGGCGGGCCGACGAAAGGAGCACTCATGGGATATTTGGAGGCCATCGCCACGGCCGTCGAGGCCGCGGGCCTTGCGGCGAGCGGGATCAAGTACCTTGTCGATAACTCGGAGGATATCGCCAAGAGCCTGAAGAGCCTGGCCAAGATGCTGGACGCGGCGAAGGGGCTGATGGACAAGGCCGTGGACATCGTGCCCATCGACGAGCTGCTGCATCAGGCCGAGGCCGGCGGCGAGGCTTTGCCAGAGGCTGAAGGCGTCGAGCCTGTCGCGGGCAATAAACCGCAGGCCAAGGTGCCTGCGTTTCTTGTCAAGGCGCGTGAGCGCGTAGTTGACTTCGCGGACGTGCAGAAGGCGGGCTTCGAGCGCAAGCGCCTTGAGCAGGAGATGCTGAAGGCGGTGCATGATTCCCGCAAGAAGGTGCTTGAGAACGCCACCATCTCGCTCTCCATGAAGCAGCTCGCCGAGCAGCTGGCTGCCGCAAGCGAGCGCGACGTGATCTCGAGCCTGGGCGTGCTCGACCTGCCTGGCTGCTTCGCCATCGCACGTTACGGCAAGATCGAGCTGATGAAGGACCCCGTTGCCTTCACTGGCATCTACGTGGGTATAGACGCGTGCGTGGGCGAGGGCATAGCGCGGACAATTGCCCCTACCGGCAACGCGGACGTGTACGCGGACATCAAGTACAAGCAGAACGTGATGGTCTACGTGTTCACGTGTCCGGTCGAGAGGCTGGAGGAGAAGTACGAGGCGCTGGTGCGGCTGTTTGCGGCGGGGGAGTCGTACAACCGCGTTGAGCTGGGCGTGACTGACGAGGAGTTTGTCGAAGTGGGAGTAAAATAGCTTAACTGTTGATTGAATTGACAAGGGAGGCGCCATGTCGCACAACACCTTGAGCACGCTTGTGTCACGCCGCACGTTCTTGCGAGGCCTCGGCCTGATGAGCGCCAGCGCGGCGCTTGCCGCGTGCGCGAAAGGCGAGCAGACCGCCACCACCGACGCCCCGATGCCGCTCCTCGCCATCATCCACACCAACGACACGCACGGCCATGACGTGGCCGTTGAGGCAACCGACGAGGTCAAGGGCAACTTCTCCATGGCGGCGGTGTCCGCGCTCAAGGCAGATTGGGAGAAGAAGGGCTACGAGGTGCTGCTGGTCGACGCCGGCGACGCCACGCAGGGCATGCCGCTCGTCGACACCACGAGCGGCGCGCCGGCGATGGCCTTCATGAACGCCTGCGGCTACGACGCCATGGCCGTCGGCAACCACGAGTTTGACTGGGGCGTGGACGCGCTCGCCGCCAACGAGGCTGCCGCCACCTTCCCGCTGCTCTCCGCGAGCGTGATAGAGAAGTCCACGTCAAAGCCGCGCTTCACCACCAACAAGGTCTTCGAGCTCTCCGACGGCACCAAGGTGGGCTTCTTTGGCCTCACCACGCCCACGACCATCACCACCACCAGCCCCAAGAACGTGGTGGACTTCTCGTTCCTGAGCGGCGAGGAGCTCGTTGCGTGCGCGCAGGGGCAGGTCGACGAGCTGCGCTCGCAGGGCTGCGAGATCGTGGTGTGCCTCGGCCACCTTGGCAACGACGACATCCACGAGGTATCGAGCAAGTACGTGCTGGAGAACGTCACGGGCATCGACCTCTTCATTGACGGGCACGACCACCAGGAGGTCAACGAGGAGGTGAACGGGGTGCTCCTCGTGGAGACCGGCTGCTACCTGCACAACATTGGCGTGGTGGCCATCGACGAGGGCGTCTACACGGGCGAGCTGGTCGCCGCGGGCACCTTCGAGGGCATCGACGGCTCCGTGCAGGCCATCATCGACGACGAGGACGCGCGCGTGAGCGCCGAGATGAACGTGGTTCTGGGCTCCACGCCGTTCTTCCTTGACGGAAACCGCGCCCCGGGCGTGCGTACGCAGGAGACCAACCTCGGCGACTTCTGCGCGGACGCCTTCCGCTGGACGGCGTCGACGGAGCTTGGGTACGAGGTCGACGCGGCCATCATGAACGGCGGCGGCATCCGCGCCTCGATCGAGGCGGGCGACATCACGCTGGGCACCATCAAGACGGTGCAGCCCTTCGGCAACGACCTCGGCGTGATCAAGGTGACGGGCGCACAGCTGCTGGAGGCGCTCGAGGCAGGCTGCCAGGGCGTGGGGACCGACAAGCCCCTCGGCGCCTTCCCGCAGGTCTCGGGCATCAACTACACCATTGACGCCACGGTGCCGTATGAGGAGGGCCCGACCTACCCTGACTCCACGTACGCCTCGCCGGCGGCACCTGGCTCCCGCGTGACCATCCACGACGTGGGCGGGCGCGCCTTCGACGAGGGCGAGACCTACACGCTGGCGGCCTCGAACTTCCTCTGCCTGGGCGGCGACACCTACTACGCCTTCAGGGAGGCCGCGGAGGCCGAGCAGCCGCAGACCTTCGGCTTTGACTACGAGGCGCTGGTGAGCTACCTGGTGGAGGGCTGCGACCACGACGTTCCCGCGCAGTACGAGACCCCGCAGGGCAGGATCACCATCGTCGGCGCATAGGCGAATGTTGACATAAAGTAGGCGTTAGATGTCAACATTCGCTTAGGATTGCCGCCTACTCTGACGAGGACTGACCATGCAACCTCCTTCGCTTGTGCCAGACCGATACCGCGTGCTGTCAGGCAGCGCGCTAAAGGTGCTGGCCGTCATATCCATGCTGGTAGACCACACGGCCAAGCGCATCCTTGCGCACTACCCGTGGTTTGTGGAGCCGCTGTACCGGCTGGGGTCCACGGACGTCAGCTGGTACGTACTGGCGGAGTCGTTTGGGCGGCTTGCGTTTCCCATCTTCTGCTTCCTTTTGGTTGAGGGCTTCGTATACACGCGCGACCGCCGACGCTACGGCATCAACCTGCTGATCTTTGCCCTGGTGTCCGAGCCCATCTTTGACCTCAGCCGCAAGCTGACGCTGGTGGACCCCACCTACCAAAACGTGTTCTTCACGCTTTTCGTCAGCTATGTGGGGCTGTGCGCGCTGGAGGGGCTGCGTAACCGTCCGGCGCTGCGAGCCTGTGCGGTGATTGGGCTCGCGCTGGTGTCCATGGGGATGCTTTGCGATTATGGGGCCCGCGGATATGCCATGGTGCTGATGCTGTACGCGCTGCGCGACCGTCCGCTGGAAAAGACCGCGCTGGGGAGCTGCATCACGCTCTCGACGTGGCGAGCTGGTCTGGCGTTTATTCCCATCAACCTGTACAACGGTCGCCGTGGGTTTATCAAGGGGCCAGTGCTGAAGTACGTCTTCTACGCGTTCTATCCGCTGCACCTCTTCGTGCTCTGGCGCCTGCGCGTGTACCTCGGCTTCTGATGCCGTCTCTTGCGAATGTTGACATTGCGGGGCCGGTTTCCGTCAACACTAGCTTGGAGAGCGAGCTTCAGACAATCGGGACAATCAGGACGGAG
>DJXA01000050.1 GCA_002449555.1 Atopobiaceae bacterium UBA7016
GCCGTTAACCAGGCCATCAAGGCCATCGCGATCGCTCGAGGCTTCCTCATTCCCACCGGTGTTGACATCTCCTGCGCTCCGACGTTTGCCGACATTGACATTGCGGGCGAGAGCCGCACGGCCATCAGGATCGCGGTCTACGTGCATCGCCTTGCTCCGCAGGCTGCGAAGCCGCAGGCAAGCGAAGACGGCGCCGTGGAGCTCGTGTAGCGTATGGCGCGCAAGAACGAACTGGTCGGGCTGACCTATCACATCGTCACGTTCGGATGCCAAATGAACCAGCACGACTCGGAGCGTGTCTCTGGGTTGCTGGATGATTGCGGCTGCGTTGAGGTCGCCACGCTTGAGGAGGCCGACATCGCGGTCTTCATGACGTGCTGTGTGCGTGAGAACGCCGACACGCGCCTGTACGGGCAAGCCTCTGCCTTGGTGAGCATGGTGGCCCCTCCGTCGGGACGCCGTACGCTTGCCATCGGCGGATGCATCGCGCAGCGCGACGGCGCACGCCTGCGGGAGCGCATCGCCAACGTTGACGTGGTGTTTGGCACAAGCGCCCTTGCAAGCCTCCCTGAGCTGCTGGTCGACGCGCGTACGCGCGCCACGGGCAAGCAGCCGCTCGTGGACGTCATCGAGGTGGGGCGCGAGTTCTCAACGGAGCTGCCGAGCCACCGTGCCCAGAGCTTCCACGCCTGGGTGCCCATCATGACGGGCTGCAACAACTTCTGCACGTACTGCATCGTGCCGTACGTCCGCGGCCGTGAGCGCAGCCGCGTGATGGAACGCGTGGTGGAGGAGTGCCAGCAGCTGGTCAATGACGGCGTGCGCGAGATCTGCCTGCTGGGCCAGAACGTCAACTCCTACGGCAGGGACCTGTACGGCGAGCCGCGCTTTGCCGAGCTTCTGCGCAAGGTGGGGGAGACGGGCATCGAGCGCATCCGCTTCACCTCGTCCAACCCGAAGGACCTCTCCGACGAGACCATCGCCGCCATGGCGGAGACGCCTGGCGTGATGCCGCAGCTCCACCTGGCCGTGCAGAGCGGCTCTACGCGCGTCCTGAAGGCAATGAACCGCTCGTACACGCGCGAGGAGTATCTTGAGTTGGTCAAGCGCCTCCGCGCTGCCATGCCCGACATCGCGCTCTCCACGGACATCATCGTGGGCTTCCCCGGTGAGACGGAAGAGGACTTCGAAGACACGCTCTCGCTGGTGCGTGAGGTCGGCTTCTCGTCTGCGTACACCTTCATCTATTCGAAGCGCGAGGGCACGCCGGCTGCCAAGGTGGACGATCCGACGTCGCGCGAGGTGATTCAGGAGCGCTTTGACCGCCTTGCCAGCTTGGTGGCTGAGCGGGCGCATGACGCCAACCAGCTGGACCTTGGCGCAACGGTTGAGGTGCTGGTAGAGGGCCCGTCCAAGCGCGATGGTTCGGTACTGGTTGGCCACAGTCGCAAGAACCAGACCGTGCATTTCAGGGCGCCTGAGGGCGTTGACGCCGCGTCTTTGGTGGGCAAGGTGTGCGACGTGCATGTGGACGAGGCGCGCACCTGGTACCTGTCAGGTGCGCTCGTGGGCGAGCCTCGATGACGTTGCCTATCCAGGTCGCGGCCATCGTCGGGCCGACTGCCTCTGGCAAGAGTAGCCTTGCCGAGCGCCTGGCCGCTCGACTCGGTACGTCCATCGTGTCCGTTGACGCGATGCAGGTGTATCGGGGCATGGATATCGGCACAGCCAAGTCGCTTCCCGCAACGCCAGGCGTCGAGCTTCTGATGGTCGACGTTGCGGACGTGTCAGACGATTATTCGGTGAGCCTGTTTCAGCATGACGCGCGTGCGTGCGTCGACGGCTTGCTTGCCCGCGGCGTTCCGGCCGTGCTGTGTGGCGGTACGGGTCTCTATCTGGATGCCGTGATCGACGAGATGGACTTTCCCACTGGCGAGACGCGTGGGGCTACGAGGGCACGCTACGAGGCGCTCGCGGAGGAGCGTGGCGCAGAGGCGCTGCACGCCCTGCTTGCGGAGCGCGATGCAAAGTCGGCCGAGCTCATCCATCCACGCAATGTCAGGCGTGTGGTGCGCGCGCTTGAAATGCTCGACGAGGGCGTCTCGTACGCCACGCAAAACGCCAACCTTCGTGTGCGGGCGCCGCACTATCGCACTGCCATCTGGGGCATCACCATGGACCGTGCCTGCCTGTACCGTCGGATTGACCGACGTGTCGACGTGATGTTCGAGGCGGGGCTGGTGGATGAGGTGCGCCGGCTTGCCGATCAAGGACTCAGGGAGTCGGTGACGGCGCGGCAGGCCATCGGCTACAAAGAGGTGCTTGATGCGCTTGACGGACTCATCAGCATGGACGAAGCGCGCGACGTCATCAAGGCGCGCACGCGGCGCTATGCCAAGCGTCAGCTTTCGTGGCTGCGTCGTGACGGGCGAACCCGTTGGATTGACTATGACGTGGTGAGCGAAGATGAGGCAATAGCGATGATTCTTGACGTCCTTGAGAAGGGAGCGCTCGATGGGTAGGTTCAAGCCTTTCTCGACGGCCCCACAGCCCGAGCGCGCGATTCTGGTGGGCGTGGATACGGGAAAGTCACCGTGGCCGCTTGAGGAGTCTCTGGCAGAGCTGGGACGCCTTGCCGAGACGGACGGCGCTGTGGTCGTTGGTACGATGACGCAGCGTCTTGACGCGCCGGTGCCGCGAACGTTCATTGGCTCGGGAAAGACGCAGGAGCTGGTGCGCCTGGTGGATGCGCTCGAGGCTGACGTGGTCATCTTTGATGACGAGCTCACGCCGTCCCAGCAGTCCAATCTTGAGAAGGCGGTCAAGGAACCGCGCAAGGTCATCGATCGCACGGCCCTTATTCTTGACATCTTTGGAAACCACGCCAAGACCCGCGAGGGACGGCTGCAGGTGCAGCTCGCGCAGCTGCAGTATCTGCTGCCGCGCCTGAGGGGCATGTGGAGCCACCTGGTCGGCGAGCAGACGCGCGGTGGCATCGGAAGCCGCTTTGGCCAGGGCGAGAGCCAGCTTGAGGTTGACCGCCGCCTCATCAGGGACCGCATCTCGTGGCTGCGCAAGGAGCTTGAGACCCTGGAGAAGCGTCGCGGCGTGCAGTCAAAGGCTCGTTGGGATGCGGGTGTCTACCGCGTGGCGCTCGTGGGATACACCAATGCGGGCAAGTCGACGCTGCTCAACCATCTGACGGGCTCTGACGTCTACGCCAAAGACGAGCTCTTTGCGACGCTTGACCCCACCACGCGCGCCCTCGACCTTGAAGAGGGACGAAAGATCACCATCACGGACACCGTGGGCTTCATCCAGAAGCTGCCGACCACGTTGGTGGAGGCGTTCAAGTCCACGCTTGCCGAGGTGGTTGCCGCCGACCTCATTCTGCTGGTGGTGGATGCGAGCGACCCCAACGCGTCCAAAGAGATTGACGCCGTGCGGCACGTGCTCAAGGACATTGGCGCCGCAGAGAAGCGTTCGGTCTTGGTGTTCAACAAGCTTGACCTGCTTGACGAGGCGAAGACGCACGAGCTCTTGACGGCGTATCCCGATGCGGTGCAGATCTCGGCGCTGTCTGGGATGGGCATTCGTGGGCTGCTCTACCGCATCGCGCAGGAGGCAAGCGACGGCGACATCACCTGCACGGTGCTGATTCCCTACGAGAAGGGCATGCTGATGCGGATGGTGCACGAGCGCTGCCAGGTCATCAGCGAGCGCTATGAGGAGGGCGGCCTCATGGCAACCGTACGCGCCTCCGAGCGCATGGCCATGACGCTTGAGCCGTATCGCGTGGACGGTGACGAGGCCTAGACCAAAGCCTGAAGCCCCATGGTCAAGAGCAGAAGAACGGGTTGATGCAGCACATAGATGGGGAGCGCGTGCTGGCCAATCCACTCAAGTGGGGCACAGGTGAGGCGCACGAGGATGCGGGGCGTGCCGTTCTCTTTCCAAGAGCGACCCATAGCGGTGCCGGAAAGATAGAGCAGCAGATAGGGGAGCGTGGGGTAGTAGTCTGCCGAGGCGAAGCCCGGACCGGGAATGCCGAGCCCTGCCAGATGAGGAATCTGATAGAGCTCTCGCGGAAGTGCCACGGAGAGGCTTCCCAGGCCAATAGTGCCGTGCGGAAGGTTGAGCAGGGCAAGGAAGCAAAGGAAGAGGATACAAGCCGCCAGGAAGCCGCGAGGCTTAAAGCCAAGGCGATCGAGAGCACAGCTTACAAGGGTGCAACTTCCCATGCAGTAGATGATGCCGTAGTTGATCGGCGTGTCCACCGCGGCGAGGGTGGTTACCACAAAGACGAGGGCAGCAACCGCTAGATACTTGCCCGAACGTCTCAGATTGTCGCGCGACCATGCAAACATGCAGCCAGCGATGAAGACAAAGGTCCACGAGATGCTGCAGCGCCAAATGTCTTGCAGGGGAGGCGCAAACCAGTCGAGCGGCATGCCTGCGATGAAGCGTATGTCGTAGCAAAAGTGGAACAAGACCATCGAGACAACGGAAAACCCGCGTAACACATCGAAGCCGTGTACGCGGGTGGTAGTTGCTGTTGACGCTTCAGGTTCTGCCAAGTGACGAGCAGCCATCGCACGCTTCCTATGAGATGGAGCGAATGAGCGCCGTAACTCGGCCGATGATGGATGCGTCCTTGACGTAGATGGGATTCATTGCGTCGTTCTCGGGCTGCAGGCGAATCTGGTCCTTCTCACGATAGAAGGTCTTGACGGTGGCGGACTCGTCGATCAGTGCGACAACGATCTCTCCGTCATGGGCATCGTGCTGCTCACGAACGATGACGTAATCACCATCGAAGATGCCAGCGTTGATCATAGACTGACCGCGCACCTTAAGAACAAAGGAGCTCGAGTCGCCCACGATACTGGTGGGCAGCGTAATTGAGTCTTCAACGTTCTGCTCGGCAAGGATGGGAGTGCCCGCCGCAACGTTTCCCACGATGGGAAGCGTGATGACGTTGTTGTTAGCGTCTTGCGAAACCGTAGCAAGATGCTGGGTGGTGTCGTCATTCACAACCTCAATGGTACGAGGCTTCTTGGAGTCTCGCCTGATGAGGCCACGCTCCTGCAGAACCTTGAGATGCATGTGAACCGTAGAGGGCGAAGCCAGTCCGACCGCTGCACCAATCTCTCGCACCGAGGGCGGGAAGCCACGCTCGGCGGTGTAGGTGCAGATGTAATCGTAGATTGCGGCCTGGCGCTTACTCAGTTTGTCTCTAGACATAGCTCCTCCTTCTCGTGAGTACATCGTAGCACGAAGTTTGGCTCAGCGCAAACAATTGTTCCGGATTTGTTCTTGACACAAACGGATGTGCGTAGATAATAAGGTACAGGCGTTCCGGTACAAACGTTCTTTCTCGACAAATCATTTGTTGTCCGGTCACACCGATATAAATGTGCCGTACGCCAACGAGGGGAGTCACCATGCAGTCGAAGCAGAATCGCATCACCTATCACACCAGCTACGTTACCTCCGGTAACCTCGCGCTTGTTCCGTCCAATGCACCGGTCTTCACGGTAATCGAGGGCGGTGCGTCAAAGAGCGCATCTCAGGCGCGCGATCGTGTCGAGGAGCGTCGTGTTCAGCGCCAGGCTGTTGAGCGTCGTATGCATGTTCGGTGCTTTGCGGCGTTCGTTCTGGTGGTCATCGCCATCATTGGCGCATCACTTCTGTCTGATAGTTTGTTCTCTCAAGCATACGGTCGTGCTTTTGCTGACGTTGAGACCACGAGTGTCACGGTTGCTGCCGGTGATTCACTGTGGGAGATTGCCGAGGCACATCCTGTCTCTGGTCGTAGCGTTCGTGATGTCATGCGCTGGATCGAGAACACCAATGACCTCAGCAATGCAACGCTGTTCGTAGGGCAGGAGCTCATCGTTCCAATTTCGTAAGATGGTTGATACCGATATCGTGTTCTATGGCTTGTATGGTGCGCTAGTAGCGATGTAATGGAATCAGGTGTGCTATCTTCCTTAAGTAGTTTTCACGTAGGGAGATGACATGCGCTGTCCTAAATGTGGTTGTGACGAATCAAAGGTCGTCGACTCCCGTCCTTCAGAGAATAATGACGCCATTCGTCGTCGTCGTGAGTGCGCGAGCTGTGGGTTTCGCTTTACGACATACGAGCGTCGCGAAGAGATGCCGCTTATGGTTATCAAACGTGATGGTCGTAAAGAGACCTTTGATCGTTTGAAGCTGATGCGTGGCTTGCTTACGGCAACGGTTAAGCGTGACATTCCGGTCGAGCGTCTCAACGAGCTGATTGACGACATCGAGTCCGAGCTGCGCGACACCGGTATCGTTGAGGTCGCGGCGCAGGACCTGGGCATGATGGTTCTGAAGCGTCTGGTCAACCTCGACAAGGTTGCATACGTGCGCTTTGCCTCGGTGTACCGCGACTTCAAGGACGTTGACGAGTTTAGCGAGGAGCTGAGGAGTCTTGATAGTGACTGACGACACCATACAGCTGCCCATTAAGCGGCTCGATCCTTCGGTAGAGTTGCCGAGCTATGCCTATAGCGGCGATGCGGGTCTTGATTTGCGTGCGAACGAAGACGTGACGCTGGCTCCGTATGAGCGAAAGCTTGTGTCTACGGGCCTCGCTATTGCCATTCCTGAGGGGTATGCGGGCTTCCTGCAGCCCAGGAGCGGTATGGCATTGAAGCGCGGCCTTTCGCTGGCAAATACGCCGGGACTCATTGATGCGCATTATCGTGGCGAACTGAAGGTTATCGCCGTAAACCTCGACGCGCATGAATCCATCCATATCGAGCGGGGAGAGCGCATCGCGCAGCTTGTCATCCAGAAGGTTCCTGTGGTCAATCTGGTCGAGGTGGATGAGCTGGATGAGACCGACCGAGGAGCAGGTGGCTTTGGTTCCAGCGGCGTGTAAGCGTCTGCACCAGTTATATTGAGCATGTCCTTAAGGCCTCGTTGCGAAAACCCGCATGAGGCCTCTTGTTTGTAGCTAGAAATCACACCCAATACTTATGTAAAGTTAAGAGACCATCCCGGACAATCAGGACGGAGGCTTCTGTCCGGGACGATCAGGACGGAGGCTTTCGTCCGAGTTGAGCTCAGGAGTTTGATGAGACGATGATTAGTCCTCGAAGGTCTCATTGAGCCGATGTGGAGCTGGAAGCGAATTGTGAGGGTCTAAGGCAAGGTCTTCTTGTCCATGCCAAAGAAGAACGGGGTCTTAAATCGCCTCTCAGAGGCTCGTTATCCGGACAGAAGCCTCCGTCCTGATTGTCCGGTTTGACGCGGAAGTGTGATGAGACGGTGGCCGGACCTCACAGGTCTCATTGAGTGGATGTGGAGCTGGAAGCGAATTGTGAGGGTCTAAGGCAAGGTCTTCTTGTCCATGCCAAAGAAGAACGGGGTCTTAAATCGCCTCTCAGAGGCTCGTTATCCGGACAGAAGCCTCCGTCCTGAATGTCCGGGACAGAAGCCTCCGTCCTGATTGTCCGAACGGTGATAATATATCTTATGTAAAGTAGAGAAATGGCTGGCAGAGGGTTGAATCTCCCCTCTGTTCAGGCTTATACGCGGCCTTCGGTCATCTTGTGGATGATGAGGTCGGTGTCCCAGTCGGTGTCGGAGTTCATGGTGACCAGAAGTTCGTCCAGGGCCATCAGCTCGACGTTGCCCTTCGGGATGATGTTGGCTCCTGCGCGCGAAATGTTGACGACGAGCGCTCCGTTGGGCCAAGGAACCTCGGCTATCGTTCGACCCTCAGCCATGCTGCCAGCTCCGACGGTATACGTGTGCAGCATACGATCGCCCACGCCATTGACCGTTGGGTCCGCCGGCGTGAC
>DJXA01000207.1:0-2243 GCA_002449555.1 Atopobiaceae bacterium UBA7016
AGACGAGCACGAAGGTAGTGGCGAGGCCCATGCCCAGGCCGTTGGTGACCGCGGTGGTCACGGCCAGCGTGGGGCACAGGCCCAGCATCTGGCGCAGCGCCGGGTTCTCCTCGAGCAGGCCCTTGTTGAAGGTGTGCGACAACGAGGGCGTTGCCGCGTTTCCCTGGGTGTTCTGGGACATCAGCGCACCTCCTCGTATGCCTCGACGGCGATGTCAAACGCCGAGAGCGCCGCCTTCGAAGAGATGGTGGCGCCACTGATGAGGTCCACGTCACCGGCCGTCAACGTCTGCGCGGGCTTGCCCACGTACTGGCCGATGTAGGACTCGTTCGCGATCTTGGTGCCGAGGCCCGGCGTCTCGTCGTTCGGCATGGCCGTGATGGAGAGCACCGTCGCGTCGGGGCCAAACGCCACCGCGATGGGCACCTGCCCACCATAGCCCTTGGACTGGGCCACGATGACGTGGGCGACGACGTTGCCGGACGAGTCGACCGCCCTGAGGGCGGCCGTGCAGCCCTCGACCTCGCAGTCGAGCGGCTCGAAGTCCTCGGCCTCGGGGACAAGCTCGGCATAGACGGCCATGGCCTTCGCCTCGGCATTGGCCTGCGCGATGGGGTCGGTCAGCTCATGCGCCACGCCGAGAAGGACGCTCGCCACGACGCAGATGCTCACGAGCACCACCACGGGGCGGACGGTCTCGAAGGTCGAGCCCTTGGAAGCGGCATCACTCATGGGCCTTCCCTCCCCTCTTGACGCGGCGACGCTCGGCCATGATTTGCTCGCCACCCACCGGGATGTTGGGCGTGAGCTGGTCAATGTAGGGCACCAGCAGGTTCATGAACAGGATGGAGAAGGCCACGCCCTCGTTGAGGTTTCCGTAGAAGCGGATGAGGCACGTGATGATGCCGCAGCCGATGCCGAAGATGAACTTGCCGCGCTTGGTGGCCGGGCAGGTGGAGTAGTCGGTGGCCATGTAGATAGCGCCCAGCATGAGGCCGCCCGAGAAGAGCTGTGCGAGCACGTCGTGGCCGGTCAGCAGGCTGAGGACGGCAACCGTTCCCACGTAGGCCGCAGGAATGTGCCACGTGATGACCGGACGATACAGCAGGAAGAACATGCCCAGGATGAGCGCCACGGCACTGGTCTCGCCGAGCACGCCGGCGTGCTGGCCCAAGAAGAGCTCCATGAGGGTGGCGGGCGCAGCGTTTGGCGAAAGCGGCGTGGCAGAGCTCACCAAGTCAGGTGCCAGGCCAAGCGGAAACACCTGGTTGGCGGGCACAAACGTGGTCATGGCCACCGGAAACGCCACGGCCAAAAAGATGCGCCCCACGATGGCGGGATTGGCGAAGTTCTTGCCGATGCCACCAAAGAGCTCCTTGGTCATGATGATGGCCACGAACGCGCCGATGACCACCATGTAGAGCGGAAGCGTAGAGGGCACGTTGAAGGCCAGAAGCAGGCCCGTGACCGCAGCGGACAGGTCGTTCACCGTGTTGGGCAGGTGCCGCAGACGGCACCACAGGTACTCGAAGAGCACGCAGCTGCCCACCGAGGTGGCAATGACCAGCGCCGCGCGCACGCCAAAGAACGCAACGGCCGCGATGGTTGCCGGAATGAGCGCCACCAGCACGTCGCGCATGATGATGTGCGTGGTGACGGCACTTGAGATCTGGGGAGCAGGGCGCAGTACCAGCGGATTGTTTGCCGGGTTGTCGTGCTCCACCAGCGGGGTGTCTGCCATCGTCATCGCCTCCCCTTGGCTCGGCGCTGCTCGGCGCGCAACATGGCGCGGCCCAGGCGCGTAGACTGCACGAGCGGCTGCTTGGACGGGCACACGTACGAGCACGTGCCGCACTCAACGCAGAGGTCGGCCATCAGCTCGTCCAGACGCTTGACGTCGCGCGCGAGGTAGGCCTTGTGAATCTCGATGGGCGACAGGCGGATGGGGCAATGGTCGATGCAGCGGCTGCACTTGATGCACGCCGTCTGGCGCGGCACCACGGGGCCGTTCACGCCAAAGGCCAAAAGGCCGCAGTTCTGGCGCACGATGGGCACGTCAAGCTCCACCTGAGTGGCACCCATCATCGGACCGCCGATAATCACCTTGCGCGGGCCGGGCGCGCAGCCGCAGTACTCCAGAATCTCGGAGATGGGCGTGCCGATGTACACCTCAAGGTTCTGCGGACGCGCGATGGCGTCGCCCATCACGGTGAGGCGCCGCTTGGTGAGCGGCATGCCCGTCT
>DJXA01000207.1:2334-2573 GCA_002449555.1 Atopobiaceae bacterium UBA7016
CGGCCGATCTCGGACATGGTGGTCACGTTGAAGAGCAGCGCGCCCACGTCCGTGAGGTGGCCGCCGCGCGGGACGGAACGGCCCGTGACGTTGCGCAGGATGACGCGGCTCGCCCCCTGCGGATAGCGCGCGGGAAGCTCGAACACGTCGATGCGCGGGTCGTCCGCAGCCATCTGGCGCAGAAGCTCGATGGCCTTGGGTTTGTTGTCCTCAATGCAGATGAGCGAGCGCGGCACGCC
>DJXA01000060.1:0-1613 GCA_002449555.1 Atopobiaceae bacterium UBA7016
TCCTTGCCCTGGCCAACCTGCAAGATGCGCACCCAGAAGCCGTCCGTCTCTTCTAAAGAGTCGCCCTTACGCACGTGCTTCATGAGGTTATGGCCAGAATCACCAGCTATGACGCACGGAAGCTTGTGGCGTCGGGCCGCGTCGATGGCCTCACGCGTGACGGGGCACGCATCTGCGTCTATGAACAGGGTGGGCATCGTCTTATCCTCCTGAAGGGGCGGTTGTCCTTGCCTTGCCGCCTGCCGTGCGTTAAGTGCCGTTTGCGAGGTCATAGTACATCATGGAGAACCAATCACCAAAAGAACGGTGCCGCCCACCATTCTTGTGGTGCGTTTTCGGTTCTTTTTTGCTATCTCGCTTACCTCACTAAATGTGTAGCTCGTATGGGCTAGAGTAAATGCGTATGGAAGCGTCGCCTACTCCCATGAAAGGGGATTCTTGGACATGGCAACTGACTTCAAGGCAATCGCAAACCAACTCCGCATTGACATCATCGAGTCGCTCGCTGCCGCCGGTTCCGGCCATCCGGGCGGCTCGCTTTCTTGCGCCGACATTCTGACGGTGCTCTACTTCGACAAGATGAACATCGACCCGCAGAACCCTGCCGATCCTGACCGTGATCGTCTGGTGCTTTCCAAGGGTCACGCGGCTCCCGCGCTGTACGCCGCTCTCGCCGAGCGTGGCTACTTCCCGCGCGAGGACCTCATCACTCTGCGTAAGTATGGCTCTCACCTGCAGGGTCACCCCAACATGGCCGATACCCCGGGCGTCGACATGTCCACCGGCTCGCTGGGCCAGGGCCTTTCCGTTGCCAACGGCATGGCGCTTGCCGGCCGTCTCGATAACAAGGACTACTACGTCTACGTCATCATGGGCGATGGCGAGATTCAGGAGGGCCAGATCTGGGAGGCGGCCATGTCCGCCAGTCACTACAAGCTCGACCACATCATCGGCTTCGTTGACCACAACGGCCTGCAGATTGACGGCACCAACGACGAGGTCATGACGGTCAACCCCATCGCCGACAAGTTCGCGGCCTTTGGCTGGAACGTCCTGTCCATCGACGGCCACGACTACGAGGCCATCTCCGCGGCCGTTGACGAGGCCAAGAAGTGCGAGGGCAAGCCCACGGTCATCGTGTGCGAGACCATCAAGGGCAAGGGCGTCTCGTTCATGGAGAACGCGGTCAACTGGCATGGTGCCGCCCCCAACGCCGAGCAGGCAGCCGTCGCGCTTGCCGAGCTTCGCGGCGAGTAACAGACCACATTCGTCACTTCCACTTCCCAAGGAGGAACTTCAATGAACTCTGCAACTCGCGAGGCGTACGCACAGGCAATTGCCGAGCTTTCTGCCGAGAACCCCAACATCGTCGCCCTTGACGCTGACCTTGCTGCCGCTACCAAGTCCGGCGCCTTCAAGAAGGCGTGCCCCGAGCGCTTCTTTGACATGGGCATCGCCGAGGCCGACATGGTGGGCACTGCCGCTGGCCTTGCTACCTGCGGCAAGATTCCCTTCGCTTCCAGCTTCTCGGTCTTCGTGACCGGTCGCGCCTTTGAGCAGATCCGCCAGTCCGTGGCGTATTCCGACCTCAACGTCAAGCTCGTCGGCAGCCA
>DJXA01000060.1:1702-15741 GCA_002449555.1 Atopobiaceae bacterium UBA7016
GCCGGCCCCAGCTGCGGCGAGGACGGCGGCACGCACCAGGCCGTTGAGGACATCGCCATCATGCGCTCGCTGCCCAACATGAGCGTGGTTGTGCCCGCCGACGACGTGGAGGCCTACGCCGCAACCAAGAACGCCGTCGAGCAGCTTGGCCCCATGTACATTCGCGTTGCCCGTCTCGCTTCCCCGACCATCCACGACGCCGAGACCTACGAGTTCCACTTCGGCAAGGGCGAGGTCCTGCGCGAGGGCACCGACGTCACCATCATCGCCTGCGGCATGATGGTTCCGCGTGCCATCGACGCTGGCGAGCGCCTTGCAGCCGAGGGCGTCTCTGCCGAGGTCATCAACATGCACACCATCAAGCCGCTCGACGAGGATCTGGTCATCGCCAGCGCCAAGAAGACCGGCAAGGTCATCACCATCGAGGAGGCTTCCTACGTGGGCGGCCTGGGCACCGCCGTATGCGAGGTCCTCTCTGAGAAGTGCCCCACCAAGGTGACCCGCATCGGCCTGCCCGACATCTTTGGCATGTCTGGTGCCGGCGGCGAGCTGCTCGACATCTATGGCCTGACGGCTGACCACATCATCGAGGCCTATCACGAGATGTAAGCTGGTTTACAAGTGAGCTTGAGGCGGGGCTGGAGCAATCCAGCCCCGCTTTTGTATCTCAAATGAGTTGCGAGCCCCCGCCGCCCCGCTGGCCCGGACATTCAGGACGGAGGCTTCTGTCCGGAAATCCGGACAGAAGCCTCCGTCCTGAATGTCCGGGCCAGCGGGGCGGCGGGGCTCGCGTCATGCTAGAATGAACTTGCCGATAGCTAGCTGGGTTTACTCCTTCCTCTTAAGAACCAATCCAGCGATATCATCGGCAGTTTGAGGAGGCTGTGATGGAGTCGTTGTATCTCAACCATCTCTTTTCGAAGGGCCTCTTCATAAGCGAAGATGGGCCGTCTGCGCATGCGAGCGAGGCGGCCCTTTCGCTTGCCAAGCTCTTCAACATCATGGTGATCGAGCACCCCGAGCAAGCCACGATCGACATGGTGAGGGTTGCCGAGCGAAACCTTGGCCTGGCGGTGCCCGCGCCATTTTACGTAGGCTTTCCCGAGTCGGTGCGTAACCTCTCGGTAGAGGAGCGCTTCCTTGACCAGTATCTGCATTACGCGCAGACCTACGGCTTGGGAGACTTCCTCTCGCCAGGTCACTCCGCGTTGGAGGAGCGATTCGAGCGCGCGTGCTGCAACGAGAAGGCGCCCATCAAGCGTTTCCGCATCATTAGCAGGGCTGAGGCCGAGCAGATCATTGACGAGGACGTGCGGCAGCTCTTGGCTGGTTCGCGTCAGTTGAGTGAAGGTGACTACAATCTCGTGTTCCTTCGCGTGAAGGGCGACTTCGCTGTTGAGACGTGCGGGTCAAAGGACACGGCGACGAAGCTCCTCATGGATACCGGTGATCTCAAGCTGACGGAGTTCCTGCAGCTTTCAGACGTAGTGCGCCTGGTGGAGCTCATCCAGTTCGCGCATCACCAGAGCACCGACATCAAGAAGCTCAACTTCACCAACAAAGAGCGCAAGTTGGTTACGAGGGTCATCGACCACCTCTTCGAGCACGGCTCCTGTGACGTGACGCGCTGCTTTGAGAAGCGCCGCGTGTGGGCGGGGCTGCTCCACCACATCCATTACCATCCGGTCAATGACGAGGCGGCCGCGTTTGTCAAAGACATCAGAAGCAAGCGTGGACGCTCTGCGTACTCGGCGTTCGAGCGGCTTATGGGTGAGGGACAGGTTGCCCAGGCGCTTCGGTCGCTCGAGCAGAGCAAGGGCGCGGCGGACGTGCTCAGGCACCTCAACTATCTGCTCAGCCGCTGCAAGACCGATGAAGAAGCCGCGTTCGTGCTTGACCGCCTTGAGAGCAAGAACAAGATTGTGCTGGTGCAGCTGCTTCTGCAGTATGGCTTCTACGACGGAAGCACCCCGCGCACCTTTGCCTTCACAAAGCACAACATGCTGCGAACGCACCTCGAGACGCCCGAAGAGGTTGCGCGGCGCAAGTCCGTGGTGCCTGATAAGTGGGTGGTCTTGGCGTCCCAACGCATCCGGGAACTGCTGGCGGCGCAGCTCAAGGGCACCTTGGGAACCGTCTATGTTGACGAGGACATGCGACGCATCGCGCTTCCGCTTACCATGGCCAGCTCGATGAGCGGTGCGGGCCTTCTGCCCACCGGATCGCGCATTCCGTTCCCGGCGGACAAGAAGCTGCGCGCCTTTACGTATTGGGAACTCGTCGATGACATCGACCTCAGCGTGATAGGCCTAGCCGATGACGGCACCCAGTACGAGTTCTCGTGGCGGAGCATGGCGTTCGACCGCCAGTGGGGCATCGTGTTCTCCGGTGACCAGACCTCAGGCTACGCGGGCGGCTCCGAGTACTTCGACATTGACCTCCCTAGGTTCAAAGAGCGTGGCGAAGGCATCCACTACCTCGTGTTCTGCGACAACGTCTACTCGGAGGCCGCCTTCGCGAACTGCTTCTGCACGGCAGGCTACATGCTGCGCGACCGAAAGGACAAGGGGAAGGTCTTCGAACCCAAGACGGTCGCCTCGTCGTTTGCGGTGACCTGTCCCAGCCGCTTTGCCTACCTGTTTGCCCTCGACCTCGTCAAGGACGAGTTCGTGTGGCTCAACGTCTCGGTGGGCAGGTCTGAGAACGTGGCGGGCGAGACACGGCTGGCTTTCCTTGAGAAGTACCTGCGCTCCACCGAGGTCATCAGCGTCTACGATTTGGCGAAGATGCTTGCGACCGAGGTGGTTGACCGGCCCGAGGATGCGGACGTCGTGTTCAGCGATGCGGATGTTGCGCTGCGCGAGGGGGCGGAGCGTATCGGAAGCGGTGACTACGCGCGTATTCTGGGGCTGCTCAGCTCCTAGACGTGCAGCGAGCTGAGGGACTCGATGAGCCAGCCTGCCGTGCGCAGGCCGTCCGTTGCAGCGCTCATGATGCCGCCGGCGTAGCCCGCACCCTCCCCGCAGGGGAAGAGGCCCGCTATGCCCAGTGCCTGGCCCGACTCGTCGCGCGTGACGCGCACGGGCGAGCTCGAGCGTGACTCGACACCGGTGAGCACTGCGTCGGCTGCCGAAAAGCCCCTAAGCTGGCGCTCCATGCGTGGGATGGCCGTGCGAAGCGCGTCAGTGACGTACGTGGGAAGGCAGCTGTCTACGGCGTCCCAACGCACGCCACGAGGATAGGTGGGCTGGATGCGCCCCGCGCCCGTGGAGGGGACGCCCTGCATGAAGTCTCCCACAAGCTGCGCAGGCGCCACAAAACTGCCGCCACCAGCCTCGAAGGCTGCCTGTTCGCACGAGCGCTGAAGCTTGATGCCGGCCAGGACATCGTCTCCGGGCAGGTCGCTGGGGAAGACGTTGGCCAAGAGGCCCGAGTTGGCGTTGGTACCCGCACGGTCTGAGAGGCTCATGCCGTTGGTGACCACGCCGCCTGGCTCGCTTGCCGCGGCAACCACGAAGCCACCCGGGCACATGCAGAACGAGAAGGCGCCGCGACCGTCCTCAAGGTGTTGCGCGAGCTTGTAGGGCGCGGCGCCAAGGGCGGGGTGGCCTGCGGAAGGGCCGTACTGCGCACGGTCGATGTCTGCCTGCAGATGCTCGATGCGCACGCCCATGGCGAAGGTCTTGCGCTCGAGCGTGACGTTCGCGTCGCGCAGCAGCTCAAACACGTCGCGTGCCGAGTGCCCCGTGGCGAGAGCCACCTGGTTGGTGGCGATACGCTCCTCGCGGAGCACGCCCGTCTGCGGGTCGCGCGATTCCAGCGTCACCGAACGGACCTTCCCGCCCGTGACGTCAAGCCCCGTCATGCGGGTGCGGCACCGCACCTCGCCACCAGCGGCCTCGATGCGCTTGACCAGCCGCTCGACCACCCGTGGAAGGACGTCGCTTCCCACGTGGGGCTTCGCGTCCCACAGGATGTGCTGCGCCGCGCCCGCACTGGCCAGCGCCTCAAGGATGAAGCGATGCGCTGGGCTCTTGGTGCCGGTGTTGAGCTTGCCGTCAGAGAAGGTGCCGGCGCCGCCAAGGCCAAACTGGATGTTGCTCTCGGGGTCAAGCTCGCCCGTCTGGTTGAGGTGCGCGACGGCTGCGGTGCGTCGGGTGGCATCGTCACCACGCTCCACCAAAAGCGGAGCGAGGCCCGCCTCGGCCAGCGCGAGGGCGCAAAAGAGCCCAGCACAGCCTGCGCCAACTACAATGGGACGCAGGTCAGAGGGGGCATGCGCGGCCACGGGGAGGCGATAGACAACCTCGTCAACCACGCAGACGCCACGGTCTGCGCGCCTGCGCTTCAGGCGCTGCAGCAGCTGGCGCTCGGCGTTGGTACGACCCGCCAGCTGAAGCCGTGCGGTATAGGTAAGCAGGATGTCAGACTTCTTGCGCGCGTCCACTGAGCGCTTGCGCAGCTCAAATGCGGTCACGTCGCCCGGCGTAAGGTGGAGTTTGCGCAGCGTGGCCTCTCGAACCGTCGCGAGCTCGTGCCGCTCGTCGCCGTCGAGTCGGTTGAGCGGCACGCGAATGCCTGAAACCTCAATCATGCGAAGCCCCTTCGAGAGAGTGCGAGCTGAGCCGCCGACGCGCCAGCCACCATGCCGCTCTTCCACGCCCACGACAGGTTGAAGCCGCCGCAGTCCGCATCGACGTCGAGCGCCTCACCGCAAGCGAAGAGCCATTCGTGCTCGCGCGACGCAAGCGTGGCGGGATCAAACTGCTCGGTGAGCAGCCCACCCCGTGTGACCTGCGCATGATTGGTGTCGGCAAGGCCCGTTGCCACAAGGGGGAGCGCCTTGACGAGGTCGATGAGCGCCGCTGCGTCCGTCTCGGGCATCGGACGCTCGGCCCACTCGACGTGCCAGCACTGGCAGGCCAGGTCTTCGAGCACGCGAACGACCTGTGGGTCAAGTATGCCGTCCAAGCAGCCTGGTTCAAACGAACCGCTGGCAAACGGGTCGACAAGCTGCTGTACCTGCGACTTGGTAAGGTCGGGCGCGAGGTCAAGCTCTACAAGGTCACCCGCTTCGACGCGGCGTGAAAGGTCGAACGTGACGATCCCCGAAAGGCCGTAGTCTCGGAAGAGGACCTCGCCGCGTTCATGCCAGGTGGGGAAGAACGAGCCGTGCTTGGTGAGGTACGCCTGTGCGTGGGCACGGCGTCCGTCAAGCTGGCTGAGAAACGGAGCGTCGCAGGCAACTGGGCAGAGGACCGGAGTGCGGCGCGCCGTTACCAGGCCTACGTCGAGAAGGGCGGGGAGCGCCTCGCCTCCCGAGGCAATGACGACGGCCTGCGCATTGGGAAGCACCGGGTAGTTAGACGAGGGCTCGGTGCAAGCCACCTCAACGCTCATGCCGAGCGCCTCAACCCCCACCTCTTGGCGCTTGCGGCGCTTGGGCGAGCCGGGGCGGGTGGTGTCGATGCGATCGATGCCGACAACCTCGCGGGCGGGCGCCAGAATGACGCCTGCCTTCTTGGCGCGCGCCAGCAGGACGTTACGCACACTTGCGCTCGAGCGGCTCATTGGGTACAGGCGCTCGTCCTCAAGGCACCAGCGCAGGCCGCTCTCACGGAAGAACGCGAGGATGTCGTCGAGCCATCGATCGCCGCAAACGGCCCCGACGAACTGCGGATCGTTGAAACGCTTGGGGTCAAGGTTGACGTTGGAGAAGTTGCAGCGGCCGTTGCCGGTTGCGAGAATGGGACGGCCGCATTCGAGGTCGCGGTCGAGCACCAGCACCTCGGCGCCTGCCTCGGCAGCCGTGATGGCGGCAACGAGCCCCGCCGCGCCTCCGCCTACGACGATGACGTCGCAGTCGCCGGGAACCTGCACGTGAGCGGCGGCATCAAACAGCCGCTGTCGCTCCTGTGCCCGCGAGGGCCGTTTTGCCATGTCAACCTCCCCATTGGGTCTTACACAAGAGCCGCCCCGCCGGGTGGGACACGGGTTCGGAACCCTTGTCCCAGATGAGACAAGGGTTCCGAACCCGTGTCCCACCCGGCGGGGCGGCTAACAAGCTTTACGCGTCGTGCTCGGCGATGATCTGAAGCGCGTTGTCCAGCAGGTGCTCGGGCAGGTCGCGCTCGATGGTGCCCTTGTCGCACAGCTCGGCGATGGCCGGGTCGATGGGGAGCTTGCCCAGAAGGTCGATGCCAAAGGCATCCACCGTGCCCTGTGCGCGGCTGGGGCCAAACGGCTCAAGATGCTTGCCGCAATCGGGGCACACGTAGTAGCTCATGTTCTCCACGAGGCCAATGACGGGCACGTTCATCATGGCGGCCATGTTCACGGCCTTGCCCACCACCATCTGGACCAGGTCCTGCGGGCTGGACACGATGACGACGCCCTCGATGGGCAGCGACTGGAAGACGGTCAGCGCCACGTCGCCCGTTCCCGGGGGCATGTCGACGAGCAGGTAGTCGATGTCGCCCCAGAAGACGTCCTCGTAGAACTGCTTGAGCACGCCCATGAGGATGGGGCCGCGCCAGATGACGGGGTCGGTCTCGTGCTCCAGAACGAGGTTGGTGGAGACCACCTTGATGCCGTAGTCGGTGGTGGCGGGAATCAGGAAGTGCTCGTCCATGGCGGTGATGCGCTGCTCGGAGATTCCGAACATCTTGGGGATGGACGGGCCGGTGATGTCGGCGTCAAGGATGGCCACCTTGTTGCCGGCACGCATGAGCTCGGTGGCCAGAATACCGGTGACGAGCGACTTGCCGACGCCGCCCTTGCCGGAAACGACACCGATGACGTGCTTTATGTGCGAGAAGTCGTTGGTCTGGAACATTTCCGGGCCCTGGTTCTGCGGCTGCTGCTCGTGGCCCTGCTTGCGCGAGGCCTCAAACTCGCGGCGAATGGCCTCTTCTTCCTCCGGGGTCATGGCTCTCCTCTCCTCGAGTGTCCCCTGTATATGCAACTCTTTCATTCTACCCAGTTTCGTGGGGTGTGGGTGCCGTCAGCGCGAGGCCGGGCCGGGGAGTCTGCGCTGGGGCCTTCGGCGTGGCGCTCGCGTTGCGCGACAGCCGAGACTTGAAGTAGCCTACTGGGCACAAGGTGCGGTCCTTTGCGAGGTGCGTTATGAACTATGAAGTTAGGCCTATGAAGAAAGAGGAGTGGCCGCTGCTAGAGGACTTCCTCCATGAGGCCATCTTTGTGCCGGAGGGCTTTGAGGGGGAGGTGCCTCGCTCGGTCATCTTTGATGATCCGAAGTGTCGTGCGGCCTTTGAAAGGTTTGGCGCCATGCCGGATGACCGTGCTGTGGTGGCTGTGGTTGATGGCGCGGTGGTGGGTGCTTGCTGGGTGCGCACGACCGATGAGTATGGTCACATTGACGATGAGACGCCGTCGTTCTCGGTCTCGCTTCGCAAGGCGTTTCGTGGGCGGGGCTTGGGCACAAAGATGATGCGCGCCATGCTCGACGAGCTGCGCGACGTTGGCTATAAGCGCGCCTCGCTTTCGGTGCAGAAGGAGAACCCGGCACTGCATCTCTATGAGCGTTTGGGCTTTCGTATTGTGGGCGACGGCTTTGACCAGAGCGAGTGGCTGATGGTCTGCCAGTTGGACCGGGCGCCGGGGCTCCGCATGCGCCGGCTAGAACCTGACGATGTGCCTGCATTCGTAGAGCTACGCATCGCACAGCTCATTGAAGAAGGGACCAAGGAGACGGCTGATTTGCGGCCTGCTCTCACTGACTACTACAGGCGGCGCCTGGCTGATGACACCTTTGTCTCTTGGCTGGCGCTTGATGGCGAGCAGATTGTGGCCACGAGCGGCATCTCAGTTGTGGAGAAGCCTCCGTATTTCGGCTGCCCAACAGGCAAGATTGGCCTCGTATCCAGCATGTATACCAAACCGTCGCATCGTCGCCAAGGCATTGCGCGCGATCTACTCTGCCGGATTGTGTACGATGCACGCCTACGGGGCTGCGGAGTGGTGCAGATCACCGCATCAGACGCCGGCGTGCCCCTCTACCGCTCATTAGGATTCACGCACAACCCCAACTTCCTACAACTACCTTTGTAGCTTGTCACGATGGGCAAGCGGCGCTCCGCCCAATGAGACGTTTGAGTGTCGAGTTTGGTCGCATTGAGCATAAAAGGAGCTCGTTGCGACGCTACGGGCCTCGCTACTGACGCATTGAGCGTAAGTTGAGCGAGTGACGAGAGCGGGGGCGGCGGGAGCTTGCGCGAGGGCGACTCGTGAAGCGGCGCGCCGAAGGCGTGCGGAGCCCTCGCACAAGCTCCCGCCACCCGCGTCAAAAGACCGAACACGGTTTGATTAGCCTGTGTGCGCTGCCCTTGGAACACGTGTTTGCAATCGGGTGTCCTATACTAGAAGGTCACCAACTTTTGCAAGGCGAAAGGACGGTCCAACATGGCATCTGACTGCATCGATATCCGCGGTGCCCGCGAGCACAACCTGCGCGACATCGACGTGCGCATCCCGCGTGACAAGCTGGTGGTCATCACCGGCCTTTCCGGCTCGGGCAAGTCAAGCTTGGCGTTCGACACCATTTATGCCGAAGGCCAGCGTCGTTACGTGGAAAGCCTCTCCTCGTATGCCCGCATGTTCCTGGGCCAGATGGACAAGCCCGACTTGGACTCCATTGACGGCCTGAGCCCCGCCGTCTCCATCGACCAGAAGACCACGAGCCGCAACCCGCGCTCCACGGTCGGTACGGTTACCGAGATCTATGACTACCTGCGCTTGCTCTATGCGCGTATCGGCATTCCGCACTGTCCGGAGTGCGGCCGTCCTATCGAGCGCCAGACCACCGACCAAGTGGCTGACAAGGTGCTGGCGCATGCTGAGGGACGTCGCGCCTATGTGCTTGCGCCGGTGGTGCTGGGCCGCAAGGGCGAATACACCAAGCTCTTTGAGGATCTGCGCAAGGAGGGCTTCAGCCGCGTGCGCATTGATGGCGAGGTGCGCGAGCTGGGGGAAGAGGAGATCCGCCTTCCCAAGAACTTCAAACACACCGTCGAGGTAGTGGTTGACCGTATCGTGGTGCGCAAGAACAGTCTGGGCCGCATTGCCGAGGCCGTCGAGCAGGCTACCAAGCTGGCCTCCGGCCGTGTGGGCTTCTACCTGCTGCCCGACCGCGATGACCCAGAGGGCCATCCCGAAGAGCTGCTGCAGTACTCGCTTGCCCTTGCCTGCCCCGAGCACGGCCACTCCATCGATGACCTGCAGCCTCGAGACTTCTCGTTCAACGCGCCCTATGGAGCCTGCCCTGACTGTGACGGCATCGGCACGCGCCGCATCGTCGACGCGCAGGCGCTCATCGAAGACCCGACGCAGTCGGTTGAGGGCGGCGTCTTCGGGTCCATCTTCGGCCATTCCAACTACTATCCGCAGGTGCTCAACGCGGTGGTTCGCCATTTCGAGGTAGACCCGGCAACGCCGTGGGACCAGCTGCCCAAGAAGGTGCAGAACGCGCTTCTTGACGGCCTGGGCAACACCAAGGTGCGCGTTGACTACCACACGCGTGATGGTCGCGACACGCACTGGTTCACCAAGTTCTCGGGCGTGCGGTCGGTGCTCTTTGAGAAGTATCAAGAGACCACTTCCGACACCATGCGGGTCCATCTGGAAAAGTACATCCGCGAGGTGCCGTGCCCCACGTGTCACGGCGCACGCCTAAAGCCCGAGTACCTCGCCGTGACGGTGGGGGACAAGAACATCCAGGAGGTGTGCGACCTCTCGTGCCGTGCCTGCCTGGACTTCTTCGAGAACCTGCAGCTCACCGAGCGTCAGCACCTCATCGGTGCCGCCATCGTGAAAGAGATCGTCGCGCGTCTGCGCTTCATGGTGAACGTGGGCCTTGACTACCTCACGCTCTCGCGTGCGGCCGCCACGCTTTCGGGCGGCGAGGCGCAGCGCATCCGTCTGGCCACGCAGATTGGCGCGGGCCTCATGGGCGTGCTCTACATCCTTGACGAGCCCTCCATCGGCCTGCATCAGCGCGACAACGATCGCCTGATAGACACCCTCAAGCGCCTTCGCGACCAGGGCAACACCGTCATCGTGGTCGAGCATGACGAGGACACCATCCTCGCGGCCGACTACGTCATCGACATGGGTCCGGGTGCGGGCGAGCGCGGCGGTGCCGTGGTTGCCGCAGGGTCCCCCAAAGACATCGAGCGCAATCCGGATTCCCTGACGGGCGCCTACCTTACCGGTCGCCGCATGATTGACCTGCCCGAGCAGCGTCGCAAGCCAGGTCGTGGCGCGCTGAAGATTACAGGTGCGCAGGCGAACAACCTCAAGAACGTCAACGCTAAGGTCGAGTTCGGAACGTTCACGGTGGTGACGGGCGTCTCGGGCTCGGGCAAGTCGTCGCTCGTCACCGATACCCTCGCTCCGGCGCTCACCAACGCGGTGCATCGTTCCAAGCGTATGGTGGGCCCGTATCGCAAGCTCGAGGGCGTCGACCAGATCGACAAGGTCATCGATATCGACCAGTCACCCATCGGCCGCACGCCAAGGTCTAACCCCGCCACCTACATTGGCTTGTGGGACGACCTGCGCGCCCTCTATGCCTCAACGCCCGAGAGCCGTGCGCGTGGCTATAGTCCCGGTCGCTTCTCCTTCAATGTGAGCGGCGGCCGCTGTGAGGCGTGCAAGGGTGACGGCCAGATCAAGATTGAGATGAACTTCCTGCCGGACATCTACGTTCCGTGCGAGGTATGCCACGGGCGTCGCTACAACCGTGAGACGCTCGAGGTTACCTATCACGACAAGACCATTGCCGACGTGCTCGACATGACGGTGACGGAGGCCCTTGCCTTCTTTGCCAACGTGCCGCGCATCAAGAACAAGCTGCAGACCCTCTACGATGTGGGCCTTGGCTATATCCACTTGGGGCAGCCGGCAACCACGCTCTCGGGCGGCGAGGCGCAGCGCGTCAAGCTGGCCAAGGAGCTGCACCGCCAGCAGACGGGCAAGACCTTCTACATCTTGGACGAGCCTACCACGGGTCTGCATTTTGAGGACGTGCGTCAGCTCGTTGAGGTGCTTGACAAGCTGGTTGATGCGGGCAACACGGTGCTGGTCATCGAGCACAACTTGGACGTCATCAAGATGGCGGACCGCGTGATTGACCTTGGCCCTGAGGGTGGCGAAGGCGGCGGCACGATCGTGGCCTACGGCACGCCCGAAGAGGTCGCGAAGGTGCCGCAGAGCTATACGGGTAAGTACCTCGGCCGCATTCTCGAGCGCGACCGCACGCGTATGGCCAAGCGTTCCTAGCTTTGTTGGCCCGGCGTGAGTGGCCACCAAGTCACTCACGTCGGGCAATCTTGCGGTAGTCTTACAGGCTGTGACCGTGCGATTCTCTAGTCTCCTGCCGAAAGGAAGACGCATGAAGCATATGAGTGGCGTGAGCAGCGAAGGCGTGGCAAACGCCCTGAGCGCCGAAGACACCAACTCCTTGAAGAAGAACGAGCGAAGCGCGTACTGGGACAACGTCAAGCTCGTACTCATCTTCTTGGTGGTGCTGGGGCATTTCCTCTACAGCCGCACCGACCTCAGGCCGGTAACGCTCATCACCATGGCCATCTACACCTTCCACATGCCCGCGTTCGCGTTTGTCTCGGGCTTCTGGAGCAAGAGCGAGCGCTCGCGGTCGTTTGGGCAGCTGGCGCGCCTGGGTGTGGCATACGTGCTCTTTAACGGCATCTTCATGCTGTGGGCGGCCTATCGCGGCTCTGATGTGCTTATCACCTATCCGTACTACTCGTTCTGGTACATCATCGCGCTCATTGTGTGGCGCCTATCGGTGGGATGGGTGGCGAAGATTCCTCTGGCGTTGCCGGCCAGCATCATCTTGGCGTTTGCCATCGGCTTTTGGGTGGATGCGGGCAACGTCTTCGCCTTTGGCCGCACCATCGCGTTCTACCCGTTCTTCCTGGCCGGTTACCTCATGCCGCGCGAGTGGGGCGAGCGGCTCGAAGACATACGACCGCTTCTCAAGGTGCTGGTAGGGGGCCTGCTTCTGGCTATTGGCGCTGCCGCCATCTTCCTGTCGTATCGCATGTTCCATTTCGGCGAGGCCGCCGTCATGATGGAGCCGTTCGAGCGTCAGTTTGACGCCGTGGTTCGCGTGGCCATCTTCGCCATCGCGGCTATCGTCACCCTGGGCATCTTGGTGGCGACACCCGACGTAAAGATTCCGCTGCTCACCACCATCGGCAAGAACTCGCTCGTGGTGTACCTCTTCCACCGATATGTGGTGCTCGTCTACGAGCACGCGGTGGCACCGGGGCTGTCCGCGCGCATGCTCATCCTCACGGCTCTTGCGGCAACGCTCGTCACCATGGTGGTTTTGGGCAATCAGCTTGCGGCGACGCTAGTCAACGGCTTCCTTGACCGCGCGTCCTCTTTGGTCACGCGCGAAGGCAAGCCGGGCTTTGTCACGCTGCTTTGCAAGGCGGCGTTGGTAGCCATGTGCGGTGCCCTTACGGTTGCCCCCGTCTACGCCATGCGCCATGCAACGGCTGTCGCCCAGGCAGATGACCCCATGTACCAGCGTCTCTCCGCGGCGCAAGAGGCAGAGCTTGACGACGCGTATACCATCCTCTTCTCGGGTGACCTCATCCTGCTTGAGGACCAGGTACGAAATGCCTATACCGGCGAGGGCTACGACTTCTCCTCGCTCTTTGAGTACACGAAGCCTTACATCGAGTCGGCTGACCTCGCCATCGGCGTGTTCGAAGGCCCGACGGCCGGTGCTGAGGCGGGGTACTCCTCGGGCAACTTCGATGACACCAAGCCCTTCTGGGTCAACTTCCCCGACGAGTTTGCCACCGCGGTGAAGGACGCTGGGTTCGACCTCGTGACCACGGCCAACAATCACCTGCTTGACCGCGGCCTGGATGGGGCCATGCGCACGCTTGACGTGCTTGACGGTGCGGGGCTCACGCATGTGGGGTCGTATCGTTCGGTGGAGGAGAAGCGCTCGAATGCCCTCACCATCGTTCAGGCGGGTGACCTCAAGCTGGCCGTGCTCGCCTATACCTATGGCGTGAACGACGGCGAGGCAGCCGACTATCCCGACGAGACGTTCGTCGGTGGCGAGTACGCCTATCTCACCTCCACCATCGTCGACCCATCATCGTCGAGCTTCGACGCCTGCCGCAGCTCGGTTGAGTCCGATCTGAAGGCGGCGCGCGAGGCGGGCTGCGACCTTATCGTGGTGCTGCCGCACTGGGGCACGCAGTTTGCGTTCGAGCCCGACGAGATGCAGCAGACGTGGCGCGAGATCTTCCTTGCGGGCGGTGCTGACATCATCCTGGGCGACCACACCCACTCCGTGCAGCCGCTCGTGTTCTCCGAGCGCGACGGGCGCATGACGCTGACGTGCTACTGCCCGGGCAACTACACCAACGTGTATCGCGGCCATGACGGCGACGCGTCGGCCCTGGTTGAGGTGCGCGTGAGCCGTGACACCAAGCAGGTCATTGGTGCGGACGTCATTCCCATGTGGACGGAGTCGGCCCTCTCAGGCAACTATCGCCCGCTGCCCGTCTACGACATCCTCAACAGCGATACGCTGGTCTCGCAGATCAGCACGCACGACCTCGAGCGCGTGGCCGAGGTCAATGGGCTGGTCACGTCGGTCATGCTGGACGAGCGCCTCGACCTGCAGATGGCGCGCGAGCGCATGATGCTCACGCCCGATGGCTTCCGCAGGGGGAGCGTCCCTCAGATAGAGATTACGGAGGCCATGCAGTCTGGCACGCTCTACCAGGCACTGACCTCGGTGGAGAACGTCTGCTTTGTGGGCGACAGCATTACCGAGGGAACGCGCAACGGCGGGTATGGCTGGTACGAGCCCATCGAGTCGCTGGTATCCGGCGAGGTCACCAACGTGTCGCTGGGCGGCGCCACGGTGCAGACGCTTCTGGGCATGACCGAGGGGATGCTTGAGGCAAAGGCTGACCTGTACGTCATTGCGGTCGGAACTAATGACGTGCGCTATCGCGACGAGT
>DJXA01000078.1:0-147 GCA_002449555.1 Atopobiaceae bacterium UBA7016
CGCGCCGTACGGCTGCATCGACGAGAACACCTTCGTGGAGCTTGACTACGGCTTTGACTTCTACGCGCCGCAGATCTTCACCGACGAGAAGGGCCGCCAGATCCTTGAGGGCTGGATGGGCCTGCCCGACATCGAGGGCCAGTACCA
>DJXA01000078.1:234-1565 GCA_002449555.1 Atopobiaceae bacterium UBA7016
GTGCCCACCTACGAGTGGCTGCACACGCTCACCTGGCTGCGCGAGCTGTCGCTGAACGATGCCGGCAACATCTGCCAGTGGCCGCTGCCCGAGTACGACGCCCTGCACGGCGCGTGCGTCGAGCTGACGCCCGAGGGCTCGGTGGACAACGTGGGCAAGCTGGGCTCGTCCAACTACGACGCCTTTGACATCGAGGGCGCCATCGGCGCGCGCTTTGCCAACGGCACGTGCGACCTCTTCCTCGAGGGCATCAAGGGCGAGGGCCGCATCCTGCTGAATGCCGACCTTGAGCTGGCCGTTATTGGCGACATGATTGAGCTTTCGTTCAAGGGTATCGCCGGTGGCTACCGCACCGTGCGCCGCCTTCCCGCCCGCGAGCTTTCCGCCGGCAAGCTTGAGAGCCTGCGCATGGTGGTGGACACCAGCGCCGTTGAGATCTACATCAATGGTGGCGAGAAGACCATGTCCACGCGCTGGTGGCCGCAGGAGATTACCAACCTGCGCGTCAGCTCGACGTTTGAGGCCGACAAGTCGTACGCGTACGAGATGGGCCGCTTTGACTTTGGCAACATCTGCTAGTTCTGACTGGTGACCGTTGGGGTCGGCCCGTGGGACAGGGGTTCGGAACCCTTGTCCCACGGGCTGACCCCAACGGTTTCATTTTGGGAGTGCGATATGCTTCAGCGTGTGATTTGCCTGCTCATAGGCTATGTCTTTGGATCGTTCCTCACGGCCGAGGTCGTGGCGCGCGCCATGACGGGAACCTCCATCTTCGAGCTGGGCGACGGTAACCCCGGTATGGCCAACGTAGGCCACGAACTGGGCACCAAGGCGGGCATCATCTGCCTGGTGGGCGATATCTTGAAGACGGTCTTCGCGATCACGCTTTCGCACGCGCTTTTCCCGTCGCTGGGCCAGCTCGCCATTGGCTGGGCCGGCCTGGGCAGCACGCTGGGGCACGTCTTCCCCTTCTGGCACGGCTTCAAGGGCGGCAAGGGCGTGACCACCATCGCCACGGTGGTCTTTCTGCTCGACTTCTTCGTGGGCATCCTGGCCCTGATAGTTGGTGTGGTGACCATCATCCTCTCGGGTTACCTCAGCGTTGCTGCCCTCGTAGCCATGGCGTTTTGCGCGGTCATGATGGTGGTGCGGGGCGAGTTCGAGCTCTCGCTCATCTACGCCCTCTTCATGGCGCTGACCTGCTATTGCCACTGGTCGAAGCTCATGGGCATCAAGGACGGCACCACGCATCGCGCGAGCCTCTCCACCAAGTTCTGGGCGATGTTTGGCAAGTAACCCCATCTCACATCAACAAGTGAAGCACCGAACCA
>DJXA01000078.1:1654-9593 GCA_002449555.1 Atopobiaceae bacterium UBA7016
TGGTTCGGTGCTTCACTTGTTGATGCTGGGGCTGGCCTTACAGGTCGCGGTAGTCGACGAGGCGCAGGTCGGGCTGGGCCTCAAGCCAAGCACGCAGCTCCGGGTCGATGAGCGCGTCGACCTCCTTGGTGCGGTTGACCGTGAGGCTGGAGTTGCCCAGGATGAAAGCGTCCAGGTAGCCCGGATGGAAGACGAGCACGTAGGTCTCGCCGTCGGCCATGTGCTCAACCGTACGCTTGATGAAAGCCTCGGGGTCGTACTGCTCGGGAGGGAGCATGTCCTCAAGGGCCATGTGCACGTCAGTCGTGCCGCAGCGCACGATGGCCGTAGGGTCGAAGCTCGCGATCTGCTCTTTGAACCCATGCTTCTCGGCCACATCGTGGATGGCCTGATTGAGGTTCTTGCTCATGACGGCATGGGCTTCGAAGTAGTCCGGGTCATGCCCGACGATCTTGCGGAAGCTCGCCAGCTGCGCCTCGATCTCGATAACAAGCTCGTCATAGTCGGCGATTTCCTCGCCGCGCTTGAAGGCGTCGCGGTAGGTGCGCGAGCTCTTGAGCTGGCCGCGCTCGTCCAGCAGGCTCGGGATGAGCTTGGGGTCGGCACAGGGGGTGCCCAGGCACAGGTTGGTGTGCTGGCCGATGGCGATGCCAGAGTCCTTCACCCAGTCCCAGCCGCGCTGGGCCTCGGGCATGTTGGGCATGAGACCAGCCGAGCGCACCAGGCCCTCGTTGACAGCGCGGGCAATGCCCAGGTTGACGGCATAGGAGTAACCGATATCGTCGGCACGGATGAGCAGCTGCTTCATGATCTCTGTCCTTTCCTCGGGAAGATGCGACACACACGATAGCAAAACGGGAGGCGACCCAGAAGCGGCCACCTCCCTAAAGGAAGCGAGGACGACTTATGCGGCCCGCTCAGCTGCCTTGCGATCCTCCTCGAGCTGCTCCTTGGTGAAGCCGAAGAAGTACACGATGGCAGCGGAGGCAACAAAAGCGACGACGCACGAGATGACACCCATGATCAGGCTGCTGGGGTTGTCAGGGCTGGCAAAGCCCATGACGCAGAGCACGTTGGTGGCAGCAAGCATGTAGTTGTGGACGCCAAAGATGCCTGCAAGTGCGCCGCCAATGAAGCCGCCGCCAATCATGCCGGCAAGCGAGCGCGTGTACTTGAAGCCAGTACCGTAGATCTCGGGCTCGGTCACGCCACCGATGATGCCAGAGAGCGCGTAGCCCAGCTGCGCCATCTTCTCTTCCTTGTTCTTGAGGCGCAGGAACGCACCAAAGGCAATGCCCCAGGTGGCCCACTGGGCAATCATGCCGCCGACGGTGACGCAGGGGTCGCCTGCGGGGCTGGAAAGGAGCTGCGTGATGGCCAGCACGATGAGCACCTGATGCATACCAGTCATGACCAGGAAGCTCCACAGCGCGCCAATTACGGCCACGGCAAGGAAGCCTCCGACCTCGCCAAAGCCAAAGAGCACGGTACCGACACCCTGGCCAAGCCAGCCACCCAGCGGCGCAAGTGCACAGTAGGCAACGGGAACCATCACGAGCATAGTGAGGAAGGGCACGAACACGGTGGAGAGCATGTCGGGGACAATCTTCTTCATGAACTTCTCGACCTGCGCGAGCACGGGCATGCAGAGGATGATGGGGAGCACCGTCTGGCCGTAGTTTGCCACCGGTGCGGGGATGCCCATGACGCTCACGCTAGCAACCTCGCCCGCCTGGGCAAGCGCCACCAGGTCAGGGCAGATGAGGATGCCGCCCATGAACATGCCCAGCATCTCGCTGCAGCCCAGCTGCTTGGAGGCCGAATAGCCAAGGTAAATGGGGATGAAGTAGAAGGCCGCGTTATACATCCACGTGTTGAAGAGCTGGTAGATCTGCATGTCTTCGGTCCACAGGCCCAAGAGCGAGGGGCCAAACAGCGTTGCCACCGTGCGGAAGAACGCGCCGCCCATCATGATGGGGATCATGGCCACCATAGTCTTGGAGAGGTAGTTGAGGATGGCGTTGCCTACGTTCTTGGGGGTCCACTCAAACTTGGCATCGCCCTCGTCGACGTCAATGGAGCCGCCGCCGGCGACGCCCAGCTTCATGACCTCGTCGTAGACCTTGGTCACGTTCTGGCCGATGATGACCTGGAACTGGCCACCACTCCACTGGGCGCCGATGACGCCGGGGATCTTCTTGATGGCGTCGGCATCGGGGATGGACTCGTCCTTCAGGCTGAAGCGGAGACGCGTGATGCAGTGGATGAGGTTGGTGACGTTCTCCTTGCCGCCTACGGCTGCGAGGACGTCGGCAGCGGTCTTTGCGTTGTCTGCCATGATGTTTCCCTTCCTTATTGAGAACCTTGCTGGTGGTGCACCGGGGAGTTCCCTCAAGGAAGGGTGATCGGGCCTTCGACATGAAAAAAGCCCCCGAAGCATAGCGAACGAGACAGCCCTGTAGGCTGCCCGCCGGTAATGCCTCGCGGACTGCTCCGCCGAGTAACACCCGAACTGACAGGGATTGTAGCTAGCCGCATGCCGCCGTGTCAAGCAAGTTTTTCCGGTGCGGTTTGTGCGGTTTGGGGGTAGCCCCTAAACCGCACGAGGGCTACTTGTTGGCAACACGCTCGCTGATGCGGTTTACGTGCAGCATGAGATAGAGCAGCTCCTCCTGCGTAAGCGTGCCCCCAAGGCGCCGCTCGATGAGCGCACTCGCCTTTTGCGCGCAGGTCGCGGCCTCAGGGTAGCTGGCAACGACCTCGTCGTACAGCTCCTCGTTCTGCGTGGCGATGGGCTTTCCGGTAAGCACGCGGTCGATGAGGTACTGCACGTGGGTGGCAAAGCGCGCGTAGTCAAACGACGCACGGTCCACCACGATGCCCAGCTCGCCCTCGACAATCTGCGTGATGCCCTCAAGCAGGGCCGCCACCTCGCGTTCCTTGCGCGCCGTGCGCTCGCTCATGGTGATGGCGCTGTTCACGATGGAGAGCGCGATGCCCGTGGCCTCATGGCGGTCAAACCTGACGCCAAAGGTCTTGCGAGCACCTCGCACCGCCATCTGGCCCAGCCGGTACTCGGCCGGATGCGCCTGTTGCACGTCATAGGCCAGCGGCATCTGCACCACCATGTGCTCGCGGGCGCGCTTCACCATGAACGCGATGTGGTCCGCAAGCGTGATGGGCAGGTTGGGGGAGAGCTCGTAGGAGAGCGTGGCACGGCAGACGTCGGCCAGCTGCCCGGCAAACTCCAGCACGTCCTCGGGCATCTCGCCAATGAGCCCGAGGTACTTCTCGTCGACGCCATAGAAGGTGCGGTCAATGTCAGCCAGCGCGACCTCGCGCGGCAGGGTGCCAAACCCGATGCCCTTGCCAAGGGCGACCAGCTCGCGGCCCTTGCCGTCAACGCAGATGGCTGCGTTGTTGTTGATCTTGCGGATGGCCTGCACGGCACCTCCCTCGCACGTAGTTCAAAAACCAATTCTACGGCGAAACGAGGTGCCTGGCACGAGATTTCGTGACACCAAATCTCACTGGGAGATGTCGAGGATCTCGGAGAAGCCCGTCTGATCAAAGAGCTCCTTGACCTCGTCCGACACGTTGACCACGCGCATGGAGCCCTGCTTGAACATGCGCTTCTGCCACGAGAGCAACAGCCTGAGCCCCATGCTCGAGACATAGTCCACGTTCGCCAGATCGACGATGAGGACGGTCGTGCCCTCAAGCTCGGGCTCGATGGCCTGGTCCAACTCCGGCGACGAGTTGATGTCAAGATGGCCTGACACATGCACGGTCAGGATCCCGTCGTCCTTCGAGATCCGGTATGTCATATGCTTCCCCCTGACCCCGTCCACTCGTGACGGTACTCGATGACGGGAATGTCCTCGTCCACCTTCACGACGATCTGGTACTCGTCCTCATAGACGATCTCGCCCGGCGTGTTCGTATAGACCATGTAGAAGGGCACGTGATACTTGTCGAGCAGCCACATCGCGGGGTTGAGCATGCGCAGCATGAGGTCGGCGTTCTCGGTCTTGAAGAAGCAGATGACCTTCTCCTTCTTCAGGCACGGCTCGGGAAACGGGAGGCTCTCCACGAACCACGAGTCAATCTCGCGGTAGAGCGCGGCGTCCTCCTCGTCCATGACGCCATGTTGGATGAGCCGCACGCACATGCCGAAGATTCCGGCGGGATGCATGGTGCTTGAGGCGATGTCCCTGCCTTGGATACGTACGTACTTGAACTTCATGCGTCACCCTCCCCTTGGTCACCTGCACATATCGTATCGTCAAACGCACCGCGAGGCGCAATAAAGGAGTCAGGGACCAAAACTGCGCTAGATGACACCTGTCACGTAGCGCAATTCTGGTCCCTGACTCCTTTATTGCACCTCGCGGTTGAGCCAGAGGAAGTCGAGCCAGCGGCGGTTTTGCTGCTCCCAGCTGGCCTCGCAGTGGCGGCCACCGGCCTGGAAGTACGTCAGCGTCCGCGCGCCGCGCTCCTCAAGCGCCGCCGTCAGGCGCGCCGTGGCCTTGGCCTCGGGGGAGTCCGTCGCCGGGTCTGCGCCAGCCCGCGTGCGGCCCTTCTCGTCCTCGCCATATCCCAGATAGACGCGTGTGTCGGGGTCAATGTGTGACGCACGCAAATCGCGCATCACAAACCGCTCGTACCAATGCACGCCCGTGGCCAGGCACGTCGCCTTGCCAAACACGTCGTTGTGCACGATCGCGCCATAAAGGCTCATGATGCCGCCCATGCTGGAGCCGCCGATGCCCGTGGCCTCGCGATGCGCCCACGTGCGCAGGTTGGCGTCCACCCACGGCTTGACGTCGTTGATGATCCACTGGAAGGTCTGTTCCCCCATGGGCTTGATCTTGTGCCCCAGAAGCGTGCGCGCGTAGGGGCCGTATTCGTCAAGACGGCTCTGGCCCTCGTGGCTGCACTCCATGCCCACCACAATCATCGGCTTCTCCCACGTATCCAGCGCCCCCAAAAGGCCCCAGCTCTTGCCGTACGTCGCACGCTCGTCAAAGAAGAGGTTGTGACCGTCGAACATGTACATGACGGGATAGCGCTCCTGGCTGGCGTCGTAGCCGCGCGGCAGATAGATGTGCAGCAGCCGCGTGGCATTCGCGGGCGGGTAGTACATATCGTGGTAAATCACCATATAAAGCCCCCTGTCAAAAGCATTCGACAGCAAATTATCGCCCTGCGAGCACCAATGTCAAAGCCTTTGGGTGGTAAGGTCTGTGCATGCCATGGCAGCATCGTCTCCAGAGACACGAAAGGAGCAGCACGGTGGAAGTCGGCAGGCGCATTCGGGAGGAACGCGAGCGGATGGGCATCTCGCAGGAGGGTCTTGCACGGGAGGTCTTCGTTTCGCGCCAGACCGTCAGCAACTGGGAGACCGGCAAGACGTATCCCGACGTGCAGAGCCTGCTTCTGCTGAGCAACCTCTTCGACGTGTCCGTCGATTCGCTCGTGAAGGGAGACGTTGAGGTCATGGAAAAGCAGATGGAGAACTACGAGCTTGCGCGCTACAAGATCAAGGCTAGCATGACGGTGGCACTGGGGCTGATTGCGGTGGGCGCCGTGATGCTCGCGCTGCTATCGAAGCGCGGGGAGGAGCTGACCTCGCCGTTTGGGCTGATAGCGCTCTTTTTGCTGGTTGCGGGCGTGGGCGTTTCGCTCATAGCTGAGCGCATCGAGAAGCGCTACGACATCGAGACCGTTGAGGAGGTCCGGGCCTTTCTGGACGGCAAGGAGCCCGAGCAGATCGAGCGCGAGCGCAGGATTCCCAAGGCCCTGCGCCCCATCCTGCAGATGATCGCGGGGGCTGCCGTCGGCGTGGTGTTCATGACGGTCCTGTACCTCATCATCTCGCTGGCGATGTATCGCTAGCGCTTCGCTCGCGGCCTGAGAAAACGCTGGTACCCGTTCGAGCCCACGCGCGCTGCGTGGGCTCTTCTTGTCTAGGCCTCCACGAACTCGCGCACGTGCTCGATGGCCAAGTGCGCGCGGGCGTCCAGCGCCTCCTGCGTGGCGAAGCCGATATGCGGCGCCAGCACGGTGTGCGGCGCGTGCAGGATGCGAAGGCTTGGGTCGAGCGGCGGCTCGGCATCGAACACGTCAAGGCCCGCGCCGGCGAGCGCACCCGTCTCCAGCGCTTCTGCCAGCGCGTCATTGTCCACCACTGGGCCGCGGGCCGTGTTGATGAGGATGGCCGTGGGCTTCATGAGCGCGATGCGGCGCGCATCGATGAGGTGGTGCGTCTCCGCTACGGCGGGCACGTGCAGGGTGAGCACGTCCGCCTGCGCGCAGAGCTCGTCCAGCGAGACGTACGTAACGCCGTCCAGTTCACGAGGGGTGCGGGCCCAGCAGAGGAGCCTCATGCCAAAGGCACGGGCTATCTCCATCACGCGGCGGGCGATGGCGCCGTTGCCCACCACGCCGAGCGTCTTGCCGTGGAGCTCGCGGAAGGCGAGGCCGCTCTTGTCGGCACCGGCGCGCGTGCGCGCGTCGCACTCCACCAGATGGCGGTACACGCTGATGGCCAGGCCAAAGACCTCCTCGGCTACCGCATTGGTGGAGTAGCCGCTGCAGTTGACCACCTTGATGCCATGCACGTCGCAGTAGGCAAGGTCGATGTGGTCAAGGCCGGTGAAGGCCACGGAGAGCATCTTGAGGTTGGGCACGGCAGAAAGGACCTGCGCGCTTACCGGCGCGTTGGCAACCACAAGCACGTCAGCGCCTTGGGCACGCGCGGCAAGCACCTCTTGGTCAACCGAACGCTCGGTGTAGTAGTCGTACGTATGACCCTCGAGCGAGCCCATCAGGTCTCTGACCAGCTGTTCGCTTACGCCCAGCGGCTCGATGATTGCGATGTGCATGGCTCCCCCCCGTCCCACGCGAGTTGTCTGTGGCGCGTCCCATTATGACGGAAGGCTTCCCGCCGTTTCGGTCCAAACAGGGGCCCGTGGCGTCCGATTCGGCAGGAGCCTCGCCGCATCGGTCCAAAGCGGGGCCCGCGGCGTCCAGACCGACCGCCGTGGGCCCCAAAACGTCCGATTGCGCAGTCTACTTAGATGCGAGCGACGCCTGTCTCGCGTGCAGCGGCAGCCGTCGCAGCTGCAACGGCATCCTTCACGCGCGGGTCAAATGCCTTGGGCAGGATGTACTCGGCGCAGAGCTCCTCGTCGCTGACCAGGCCCGCAATGGCCTTGGCGGCAGCAATCTTCATCGCATCGTTGATGTCAGACGCACGCACATCCAGCGCACCACGGAAGATGCCCGGGAAGCAGAGCACGTTATTCACCTGGTTGGGATAGTCCGAGCGACCCGTCGAAACAACGGCCGCACCGGCGGCGAGTGCCTCGTCGGGGAAGATCTCGGGTGTGGGGTTGGCGCAGGCAAAGACCACTGGGTCCTTGGCCATGGAGCGCACCATGTCGCCCGTCAGCGTACCCGGTGCAGAGACGCCAATGAACACGTCGGCACCCTTGATGACCTCGGCCATCGAGCCCGCGCGCCGCTCGGGGTTGGTAATTTTGGCCATCTCCTGCTTGATGGGGTTGAGGCCATCGCGGCCCTCGTAGATGGCGCCCTGGCGGTCGCACATGATAACGTCCTTCAGGCCCACGGCCATGAGCAGGCGAATGATGGCGATGCCCGCCGCACCGGCGCCCGAGGTGACGATGCGCACGTCCTCAAGGCGCTTGCCCACCAGCTTGAGCGCGTTCATCATGCCGGCGAGCGTGATGACGGCGGTGCCGTGCTGGTCGTCGTGGAAGATGGGGATGTCGCAGACCTCCTTTAGGCGGCGCTCGATCTCGAAGCAGCGCGGGGCGGAGATGTCCTCCAGGTTCACGCCGCCAAAGCTGCCGGCGAGAAGCTCGACGGTGCGTACGATCTCGCCAACGTCCTTGCTGCGCACGCACAGGGG
>DJXA01000198.1:0-20131 GCA_002449555.1 Atopobiaceae bacterium UBA7016
ATGCTCCCGCCAAGGGTCTTGAAGAGCTCCCCCAGCGTCAGGTGCGCCATGGTCTTGTCTTGCTGTTGGCTCATGCGCACGCCTCCTTCCTGTCCATTCCTCTCCAGTGCTCTGCCAAGCGATCGAGCATGTCCAGAAGCTGGAGCCGCTCCTCCTCGCTGAGGCAAGAAAGGCATTCAGACTCGAATGCCTCAAATTCCCGCTTTCTCATAATTGCCTGCTTGGTGCCCTCGTCGGTCAGCGAGATATCCATCTGACGACGGTCCTCATCAGAGCGAGAGCGAATGACGAGCCCTTCGCACTCGAGCTTCGAGAGAACCTCCGACAAGGCCGCCGAGCTAATGTGGGAGCGCTCCTGCAGCTCACGCTGCGAAAGCTGTCCTCCCGCCATATGAAGCTTAGCCAAAACGTGTTGCTTACCTGACCGGCCACCGGCATGCACGTGCAGGTAATGACCAAAGAACCCAAGGTCGTACAAGACCTTGTGACTCAGCGACCCCTCCTGCTGATGTGTTGCCTCCATGGCCCTCCTTTCATTCCCATCTATGATATGTCTCAGGTCACATAATTGCAAGGTACCTAACTAATTGTAGGGCAGCGGAAACAGGATTTCGGCTGGCATGCGTGGAGCGGTATAATCATCCTTTGGGCAACGGACAGAAGGAGTCACACGCGACATGAACCACGCAAGCTTCTTTCGCAATGACGCCTGTCCGTACTTCCCATGCCACAAAGGGGTAGATCCTGAGCGCTTCAACTGCCTTTTCTGCTATTGCCCGCTGTACGCCCTGGGGCCCCGCTGCGGTGGAGCGTTTACCTATACCGAGCGCGGCGTGAAGGACTGCTCCGCCTGCACGCGGTTGCACGACGGCGACGGCGGAGCGGCCGTGGTACGCGAGCTCTTTCCCCTGCTGGCAGACCTTGCGCGCGCGGACGAAGGGCACTGCTCATGAGAGTGCTCGTCGTGGGAGGTTCGGGAAGCGGCAAGTCAGCGTATGCGGAGCGGCTTGCCGCGCGGCTCGCAGAGCAGCGCACTTATGTGGCCACCATGCGAAACGAGGGCACCGAGGCTGACGAGCGGATTCGCCGACATCGCGAGCAGCGCGCTGACCTGGGCTTCGTTACCATCGAGTGCCCCGATTCCCTCGCCGCGGCATGCCGCGAAAAGGCCGAGGGCGTCGTGCTTGTGGACGACCTGGGAAACCTGGTGGCCAACGCCCTCTTTGCGCCAGATGGAACCATGACAGATCCCGCTACGGTGCTTGACCGGCTTGCCGGCGAGGTAGAGGCGCTTGCCCAGAGCTACGAGCACGCGGTGCTTGTAGGGAACGAGGTCGGCAGCGAAGGTGTCTATCGCTTTGAGGGCACCAACGTGTGGGTGCGCCTCATCGGCGCGCTCAACTGCCGCATCGCCGCTTCGTTTGACGAGGTGGTTGAGGTGGTCGCAGGCGTGCCCTGCCACGTGAAGGGTGACGCAGCATGACGGCTTTGCGCTCCATCATCATGGCGTTCTCGCTGTTCTCGCGCATTCCCATGCCCATGGTTGACTGGAGCGAGCGCAATCGCCGCTACATGATGGCCGCCTTCCCAGCCGTGGGCGCCCTTATCGGGGCCTGCCTCTGGGCGTGGTGGCAACTTTGCGCGGCGCTCGGCTTTGGCGTCACGCTCAGGTCGGCCGGGCTCACGCTCATTCCTCTTGGCATCACGGGCGGCATGCACCTTGACGGCCTGGCCGACGTGATCGATGCGCGGTCAAGCTATGCCGAGCCCGCCAAGCGACGCGAGATTCTGAAAGACCCGCACGTAGGGGCCTTTGCCGTCATGGGCATCAGTGCCTACCTCATCGCGCAGTTCGCGCTCTTCACCGAGCTTGACGCTCGTTACCTCGTGTCGCTGGCATGCGCGCCAATCATCAGTCGCTGCCTGAGCGGCTACGCCACTGTCACGTTCAAGAAGGCGAGCTCGGACGGCATGCTCGCCGCAGAGGGTTCGACCGATGCACGTGCTGCGGTGCGCAGCATACTGCTTGGGATCTGTGGGCTGGTCGCGGCTGTTATGGTCGTTTGCGACGATCTGGTTGGCGCCGCGGCCGTGGTCGTGGCTGTGGCAGAGCTCATGTGGGTCAGGCGCATCGCCGAGCGCGAGTTTGGCGGCATGAGCGGAGACCTCGCAGGCTACTACCTGCAGATGGCCGAGCTGTTGATGCTCGTATGCATCGTGTTTTTGGGAAGGCTGGGCACCCCATGGTTTTGGTGATTGGCGGACTCGCATCGGGCAAGCGCAGCTACGTGCGGTCGCTTGGCTATACGGACGAGCAGATGGGCACGCAGTCCTTTGACGGCAGGCCGGTCCTGGCGGCGCTTGAGGAGCTCTTGCGCGAAGGGCCGCTTGATGACGTGACCTTCTCGGACATTGCCTCTCGCGAGGTGGTGTGCTGCTGCGAGGTGGGTATGGGCGTGGTGCCCATTGACCGCGAGGAGCGCGCCTGGCGCGAGCGCGTGGGCCGCACCTGCACGAAGCTCGCCGCTGAGGCAACGCGCGTGGTGCGCATGGTCTGCGGCATTCCGATGGTTCTGAAAGGTGACGAGGTATGAGAAACCGTGGTCGCATCAGCATCGTATTGATTCTCTTGGCGCTCGCGCTTCTGGTGACATCCGGCGCCGCGCTTGCCAAGGGCGAGCCGGTTGCGGACGACCCCTTTGCCGACGCCATCACGCTCCCCTGGGACGACGGCTCCTACCAGGTAGCCGTGACCATGGAGGGCGGAAGCGGCAAGGCAAGCGTCACCTCACCCACTGAAATCAGCGTTGAGGGCGGCAAGGCGGTCGCGCGCATCGAGTGGTCGAGCCCCAACTACGACTATATGGTGGTTGCCGGCAAAACCTACCTGCCCATCAACGAGGACGGCAACTCGGTCTTTCTGATTCCGCTTTTGGCCGTTGACGAGCCCTTTGACGTCATCGGCGACACCACCGCCATGAGCAAGCCACACGAGGTGACGTACCAGCTGACGTTTAACGCATCGAGCGCCGTGGCAACCGGCGACGGCGAGAAAGGAGCGTCGTCTCCCCTGCCAGCGATTGCCGGCTGCGTGGCCGCCGCCGGAGCAGGAGCCGCCGTCCTGCTGGCTCGCCGCAAGAGCGAATGTTGACACTGCGCAGGGCGTTTCCCGTCAACATTCGCATATGGGGGTGAGTCTGAGGTGGCCGTTGGGCCAGGTCACCGCACAGGTGTAGCCCTCACAACAGCCTACGCCCCAGCCAAAGTAGTCGTCATCAAGCGAGCTTCCGTCCGCAAACGCATGCAGCGCAGCCATGATGGTGCCGCCATGCGCAACCACCACCACGTGTTGCTCTCCCCGTTCGGCAGCGCCAGCAAGCAGCTCGCTCAGCGCCGTAGCCGTGCGCGTCACAAACTCCTCCCGGTCTTCCCCGCCGGGACAGCGCCATCGGCACCAGCCGTCCACCCATGCGCGATACGCCTCGTCATGCTCCATGTCTCGAGCCGAACGCCCCTCGAACGCACCGAAGTCAAACTCCTCAAGAGCAGGCACGGCAACCTGCTCGGCACAGGGATAGCAGAGCTCGGCCGTCTGACGCGCTCGCAGCAGAGGGCTCACATACACCTTCTCCACCTGCGGAAACGTGCCAAATGACGCGCATTGCGCACGCCCCCGCTCGCTCAGCGGCTCGTCCGTACGGCGCCCCACATAGCGATTCAGCTCGTTTCCCTCCGTCGCGCCATGACGCATCAGCCAAAGCCTCATGCGGGCCTCACCTCGTAGGGCTCCAGGTCGCAATCATCAAAGCCGATTCCATCCCGATACAGCGAGAGAGCCATGTCCAGCAGCGGAATGAGGCATGCGGCTCCCGTGCCCTCACCAAGGTGCATTCCCGCATGAATGGGCGCCTGCAGCCCCATGAGGTCAAGCAGCTGTGCCGCCGCAGGCTCGGACGAGACATGCGACGCCAGCATGGCCTGCAGGCAGTCTGGCCGTAACCGCCACGCCACATAGGCCGCAACCGTGCTGATGAATCCGTCAATGATGATGGGGACCCGGTGGGCGGCCCCGCCCAGAAACATGCCGCACATGCCAGCGATATCAAATCCGCCAAGCTTCTCCAGTACATCAAGCGGGTCATCTACCTGCGATTTATTCACTTCGAGTGCCTGGGCAACAACAGCGCGCTTACGAGCGAGCCCCGCATCAGAAAGCCCGGCGCCGCGGCCAACCAGCTCACTAGGAGCACCACCGGTGAAGATGCAGGCCATGGCCGTCGCCGTGGTGGTGTTGCCGATGCCCATCTCGCCCGTGGCAATCAGACGATAGCCTTGGGCTTTGAGGTCGGCCACCAGCTCGACCCCCGTGCGAATGGCACGCACGGCCTGCTCGCGCGTCATGGCCGGGCCAACCGCGATGTCACCCGTGCCCCGCGCGATGCTTCGGTCAAGCAGCAGCGGCTCCTCCACGCAATGCGCCATGCCCATATCGACGGCAAGGCAGTCAATGCCCACGGGCGCGCACATGCGCGAGATGGACGACACCCCGCGCGAGACGCTCGTCGCAACCGTGGCCGTTACCTCTTGGCCACTCTGAGACACCCCCTGCGCTACGACGCCGTTATCGGCGCAGAGCACCACGGCGCAGCGCTTTGAGATGTCAACATACTCGTCACCGGTCAAGGCGGCAATCTTCACCACCATGTCCTCGAAAAGGCCCAAAGCCCCAATGGGCTTTGCCCGCGAGTTCCAGCGCGCCAAAGCACGCTGTGCCGCCCGCTCGTCAGGGGGAAGGATGGCAAGCCCCGATACGTACTCAGCCATGCTCATTCCCTCCGGTCTCCCGAAGCCTGGTACAGAAGGGCGTTCACGATGGCCGCCGCAACGTTCGAACCGCCCTTACGACCCGCCGCAACGATGGACTCAACCGGCGCGGCCATCATCAGCTCCTTGGACTCCACTACGTTGACAAAGCCCACCGGCACGCCGATGACCAGCGCAGGGTTGACGAGCGCACCCTCAGAGACGAGGCGTGCCAGCCGCGCCAGGGCCGTGGGCGCATTGCCAATGGCAAACACAACCGGTCCCTCAAGCTGGGCCGCACGATCCATGGCGATGGCTGAGCGCGTCACGCCACACGCACGCGCCTCCTCGGCAACGTCCGCATCGCCGATGAAGGTACGCACCCCGCCACCAAAGCTCCCCAGCACCCGCTTGTTGATGCCGGCGGCCACCATCGTGGTGTCCGTCACCACCGTGGCGCCCGCAGCCAGCGCCGCGATACCCTGCTCGACCGCATGCGGGGTGAAGCGCAGCGTCTGCGCATAGTCGAAGTCTGCCGTGGTATGAATCACGCGCTTCACCACCAGCTGCTCGGCCGGGCTCAACGCAAGCGGACCCAGCTCCTCACTGATGATCTGGAAGCTTCGCGTCTCTATCTCGCGCGGCTGTATGTAGGTCAGGCCGTCTAGCTCGCTCACAGCCCCTCCTCTATGATGCGATACACCAACTCCATGTCCATGTTGGCACGAACGCCATCGGCCAGAAGGTCGTACTGAGTCTGACGATACGCGGCCATGTCGAGTGCCTGCACCGCACGCGCGTCCATGCCCTTGCGCGCAAACAGCGCGCTGACCAGCGCTTGGTTGACCTCTGCTTGGTCAAAGAGCCCATGCACGTAGCAGCCGTACACGTTGCCGTACTGGCATCCGCCCAGCGTCCGCTCGGCGCCTTCCTCCGCGACGCCCACCAACGGCTGGCCCGAGGCAAGCGTGCGGCCCATGTGAATCTCGTAGCCGTGAAAGGGCAGGCCCGCGAGCGGCGCAAGCGGGCCGTCAACGGTTTCGAAGGCTCCGCGCACCTGCACGGTACGCTTCTCGGGCCCAAACTCCGTCCGCACGGGAAGAAGCCCCATGCCCGTCATCTGTCCGCCGCCCTCGACGCCCACGGGGTCCGCAATCTCTTCCCCCAGCATCTGGTAACCACCGCAGATGCCCACAATGGGCGTGCCTGTCGACGCCAGACGCTTGACGGCGGCCTCCAGCCCGCTGGTGCGCAACCAGGCGAGGTCGGCCATCGTAGCCTTGGTTCCCGGAATGATGAGCAGGTCAGGATGGCCAAGCTCGCTCACCGAGTTCACATAGCGCACGCCCACTGCATCCATCGCGTCAAGCACCATGAAGTCGGTGAAGTTCGAAATCTTGGGCAGCCGCACCACCGCAATGTCGATGGCCGCATCGCCTCTGTGCCGGTTCAAGCGCTCGGACATGCTGTCCTCGTCGTCAAGATCCACCCGCATGAAGGGAATGAGCCCCGCAACGGGCACGCCGCACTTTTCGCGCAGGATGGCGAGCCCCTCGTCAAAGAGCGTCGCGTCGCCGCGGAACTTGTTCACCACGGTGGCCTTCACCATGGCGCGCTCATCGTCATCAAGCAGCATCATCGTGCCCACGAGCTGCGCAAACACGCCTCCTCGGTCGATGTCGCCCACCAGCAGCACCGGTGACTTAGCGATCTTCGCCATGCCCATGTTAACGATGTCGTCACGTTTGAGATTGAGCTCAACCGGACTGCCCGCGCCCTCGATGACAATGACGTCAAAGTCGGCGGCCAGGCGCTCGTACGACGCCCTGACTTGGTCCTTCAGCTGCGTCTTGTACTGGAAGTACTCGCGCGCGGGCATGGTTGCCACGGGCTTGCCGCACACGATGACCTGGCTTCCCGTGTCGCTCGTGGGCTTGAGCAGGATGGGGTTCATGTCGGCACGTGGCTCGATGCCGGCAGCCTCGGCCTGCATGGCCTGGGCCCGGCCAATCTCGAGGCCCTCACGCGTGATGGCCGAGTTAAGGGCCATGTTCTGCGACTTGAACGGCGCCACGCGCAGGCCATCCTGCGCAAGCACGCGGCAGAGGCCCGCCACCAAGAGGCTCTTGCCCGCGCCGGACATGGTTCCCTGCACCATCAAGGACTTCGCCGTCATGAGAGCACTTCCCCCAGAGCCGCGATGAGCTGCCCGTTCTCGTACGCCGTGCGCACGGCGATGCGATACCAGCACCCGTCGAGGCCTTCGAAGTTGTCGCAGGAGCGAATGAGGATGCCGCAGCCGAGCAACGCGTCGGCAAGGCCATGTGGGCCGCGGAACAGCAGGTAGTTGGTATCAGAGGGCAGCACCGTCAGGCCCTGCGCCTCAAGCGCCCCGCGCAACCTCGCCCGTTCCTGCCGAATAAGCCGCAGGCTTTGCTGCAGATATGCCGTGTCGCGCAGGCTTGCCACGCCCGCGAGCTGCGCGGGAACGCTCACCACCCAAGGCTGGCCCGCCTCCCACAGGCGCGCCACGAGGGCCTCGTTGGCAGAGAGCGCGTAGCCCACGCGCAGGCCCGCCAACGCGTAGGTCTTGGTAAGCGCCTTGACGATGACGAGGTTGCAGAACTCGTCCAGTAACGCGTTAGACCGCTCGCCGTCAGAGAGGTCGACGAAGCATTCGTCAAGCACCACGATCGTGCCCGTCTGTTGCGCCCTGGCGAGAATCCCTCGCAAGACGGACCGTGGCACGCAACGCCCCGTGGGGTTGTTAGGATTGGCAATAAAGACCAGGTCAATGCCTTTGTGAAGGTTTTCAGCAAACGCCTCAGTCAGCTGAAAGCCCTCGTCGGCACGCAGCCTATGCACCTGCACGGCACAGTCGACCTGCTTGAGTGCCTGCTCATAGCCCGAGTAGCTCGGAGCGCAGACAAGCGCGCGTTGGGGCCGCAACGCAGCACAGATGCGCGCGAAAGCGTCAGTGGCACCCGCGGTGGGAACAACCCACGCCTCCCGCACGCCCTCAAAGCAAGCGATAGCTGCCGCAAGCTCGGCACATGCAGGGTCCGGGTAGCGCTCGAAAGCGTCCACCCAACTCACGAGCGCCTGACGCGCGGCCGGCGGCATGCCGAGCGGGTTCAGGCTCGCCGAGAAGTCAACCACCCCGGGATGGCGGTAGATGTCTCCGCCGTGCTCAAAGCGACGCATGCTACCACCTCCCCGTTGCCTGGCCGAGGCCCCACACAAGAAGCACTGCCACCACAAGCGCAGCACCCGCGGTGGCGGCGAGCAGTCGGTTGGCACGCAGAATGTCTGTGGCCTCAATGGGCCGCAGGTCATCGCCTATGGTGGGCTTCTCCACCACCTTGCCAAAGTAGCTCGACGGACCGGCAAGCATGACGCCCAAGGCACCGGCGCAGGCCGCCTCGGGCCAACCAGCGTTAGGCGACGAATGCCGCGCGTGGTCGCGCAGCATGACGCGCCACGCACCCGCACCATCCAGCCCCACCAGCGGAGCCACAAGGCACATGAGGGCCCCAGTCACGCGCGCCGGCACCCAGTTAAGGATGTCATCCAGCTTCGCGGCACAGGTTCCAAAGGAGCGATACGCATCGTTTTTATAGCCCACCATCGAGTCCATGGTGTTCGTCGCCTTGTAGAGCACGCCCGCCACCGGGCCGCCCACCGCCATGAAAAGCAGCGGCGCCACAAAACCGTCGGAGGCGTTCTCTGCCACGGTCTCCACCGCCGCACGGGTGACGCCAGCTTCATCCAGCGCTTGCGTGTCGCGGCCGACGATCATCGAGACGGCCTTGCGCGCCGCCTCGAGTCCCTCCTTGGTGAGTGCGTGCCAAACCTTGCGCGCCTCAATGCCCAGCTGCCGTGCGGCGAGCATCTGGTAGCAGATGAAGGTCTGCACCGCAAAGCCGAGGTAGGGCGAGATGCGCCAGGCCAGCCATAGCACGGCGGTGGTGGCCCCGCACGATACGAGCAGCACCACGGCCACCAGCGCAATGCCCGCACGGCGCTCGCCCTGTGGGCTCTGCGGAAACGCACCACGAAGCACCTGCTCTGAGCGCGCGATGAGCGTACCGATGAGCCGAATGATGTGCGGCATGGCATACGGGTCTCCCAAGAGGGCATCCAGAACGCATGCGAGAAAGAGTGAGGCACACCTGATCATGCGTCGCCCCCTTCACCCGCGGCAAAGGCCGCGCACGCGTCTACGAAGCGCACGGCTGCGTGCGGACATCCGGGCAGGTAGAGATGCGGAAACGCGGCGTACAGCGTCGAGCTCTCAACACCGCAGTCCCACCCACGCATGCTCTGAGGCTTTTGCGCATGGAAGGCAGCATCGTCGCGTGTGGTCTGCCAATAATGAAACTCGTGCGCGGGAAGCTCCTCGCCTTGCCGCGCCAGCAGGCCGTCGCGCTGTGCCGTCAGGGTAACGTAGCCAAACCGGCCGAGCCGCTCGCCCTTTACAGCTCTCCCCGTCAGCACCCCAGCCACCGGCCAGGCCGTACCCGAGGAATCCTCCAGCGTCTCGTGCAGGTAGAGGAAGCCACCGCACTCGGCGATGGTCGGCATGCCCGAGGCAATGGCCGCGCGTATGGAGCCGCGCATGGCTGCGTTCTCGCCGAGCGCACGGGCGTGCAGCTCGGGGTATCCCCCGCCCAGGTAGAGGCCGCACGCGCCTTCGGGCAGCCGCTCGTCATGCAGCGGCGAGAAGTACGCGATGCGTGCCCCGAGGCGCTTGAGCAGCTCGATACAGTCGTGATAGTAAAAGCTGAACGCCTCGTCGCGCGCCACGGCGATGATCGGCGCGTCTTTATGCGGAGCGAATACTGGGAGCGGCTCATAGCTCAGCGGCGGCGCGGCCTTCGCAAGCGTCAGCAGCGCGTCCACATTGAGGCTTTGCTCAAGCGCGTCCGCAACCACGTCCACCCGCTGCTGCAGGTCAGCCACCTCCGCCGCGTCAACCAGGCCAAGGTGGCGGCTCTCAAGCAAGGCCCCTTCCAGCCGCGGCACATACCCCAGCACGGCGACGCCTGTCTCACGCTCAACCGCGCGCTTGAGCTGCGGATAGTATGCCGGGCTCACCCGGTTCAGGATGACGCCCGCCACCTGCGACGGGTTGCGAAACCGCACGAACCCAGCCACCTCGGCCGCCGTCGAAAGCGCCCGCCCGCGCGCATCCACCACCAGGACCACAGGCGTCTGGGTCTCGCGCGCAAGCGCATAGGACGAGGCCTCGTCGCTCGTCGCGATGCCATCGTAGAAGCCCATAGCCCCCTCGATGACGATGACGTCCGCGCTTCCGCCCTCGGCGAGCAGCGTGCGCACCAGGCCCTCGCCTCCCAGAAAAAGGTCGAGGTTGCGCGAGGGAACGCCCAGTACCCGCGTGTGGAACGTGGGGTCAAGGTAGTCGGGTCCGCTCTTGCAGGCCTGCACACGCGGGCCCAGCCGCGTCAAGAGGCGTAATAAACCGCAGGTCAACGTGGTCTTTCCACAGCCGCTCGCCGTGCCTGCAACCATGATGCGAGCGACCGACGCCTCCCTCATCGCGCCTCCTTGCACGGTGCACCTTCGCGCTCTATCAGCATGACGGACAGCGCGTCAAAGGAACGCTCTGCAAGCTCTGCGGCCGAGCCCTGCGTGAGGCGCTCATCCTCATAGGAGAGGCGCTCCCCCACCGACACCCACGCATTGCCCAGACCGTGCGCCGCAAGCTCTGCGCACACGGATGCCACGGACGAATCCCCACCTGTGAGCAAGAACACGCGCACATGCGAGCGGACCACCTCCACCACGTCGCAGTCCCGCCCATGAGCAGAGGTGGCGTAGACGTCTTGCCATGTGGTCCGCAGCTGGGCGCACAGATACGAGAGCGACGAGATGCCGGGAATAACCTGCACGTCAAAGGCATCGAGCATCCCGTAGAGCGAGGTCGCTCCACTGTAGAAGCCCACGTCGCCACTTAAGACCACACTCGCCACGCCCTCGTCTGAGGCGGCTAGCTCGGCAACGATGTCTTTAGCCGCCACGAGGGCCACCTTGCGCACAGGCAGGCTGCCAAGCGCGTCGAGCAGGCGCCGCGAACCGATGACGAGGTCGCTCTGCTGCAGCGCGCGCAATCCGCCGCAGGTCAGCGTGTCGGGGTTGCCCATGCCAAGCCCGATGAGAAAGACCTTAGCAACCATAGTGCTCCTCCAAAAGGGCCTGAGCCTGCGCAAGCGAAACGCCGCCGTGCTCTTGCGGCCGATCGATGACGATGAGGCGCGCCTGGCAGGCGCGCGCGGCCGCCACCTTCTCCGCAAAGCCTCCGGAGGAGCCGGACTGCTTAGTGACGAGCACGCGGATATCCAGCTGCCGCATGAGCGCCTCGTTGAGCTCTTGAGAGAAGGGGCCCTGCATCGCGATAAGGTGGCTGGCGGGAATGCCCAGTTCTAAGGCATGATCCACGGCAGAGGCGAGCGGCAGGATGCGCACGTACAGCCTTTGCGCAGCGTCCGCCAGCGCCTGCACGTACACCTCAAGGTCCTTGCTGCCCGTGGTCAGAAGCACGTTGCCCTCGGTCTGGGCCAGGAGCGCGGCGGCATCCTGCGCGTCAGCGACATGCTCTCCGCCCGCGTCGTCAACGCCGTCCTCGCGAAGCACCCGAATGACCGGAAGGCCACATGCGCTACCGAGGTCTGCCACGCTCTGCGTGATATGTTGCGCATACGGATGTGTGGCGTCGACAATGCAGCAGAAGTCATGCTCGCCCACAAGCCGCAGCTTCTCTTGTCCCGAAAGCGGCCCCTGCAGGCACGTGACGTTGCTTCCCGCAGGCAGAAGGCTCGCGCCATAGTCGGTTGCCACGCACGCAACCACGTGGCAGCCTCGCGCGTCAAGCCATTCCACCAGCTGGCGCCCCTCGATGGTACCGGCAAAGACCAAGACCTCCATCAGCGAGCCTCCCACTGGTAGCCGCGCGGCGTCACCATACGGCCATCGATCACACGCGTCTGGCTGTTGCCAATGAAGACGCAGGTCAGCATGTCTACCTGCGTATCGCGAAGCTCCGATAGCGTCATGAGGCAGTGCTCCTCACCCGTGCGACCGATGTTTCGGACGTACCCGCACACCGTGTTCCCACTCCGGTGCGCAAGCAGCACGTCGCAGGCGCGCGCAAGGTAGTCGCTCCTGCCGTGCGACGAGGGGTTGTAGAGCGCGATGCAGAAGTCAGCCTCAGCGGCCGCGACCAGCCTGCGTTCGATGACCTCCCAGGGAGTCATGAGGTCAGAGAGCGAGATGGAGCACCAGTCGTGCATGAGCGGCGCGCCCAGCACCGCGGCGCCTCCGTTGGCCGCCGTGACTCCGGCGATGACCTCCACCTGCACCCCGGGATATTCGGGCGCAAGCTCCAGCAGAAGCCCTGCCATCCCGTACACGCCTGGGTCGCCCGAGCAGACCACCGCGACCTTCGAGCCCGCCGCCGCGCGCTCAAGCGCCAGGCGACAACGCTCAACCTCGCCACGCATGCCCGTGACCACGAACTCTTTGTGCGGAAACGCGTCGCGAATGAGGTTGACGTAGGTGGTGTAGCCCACGATAACCTCGGCCTCTTCAAGGGCAGCACGGGCACGCAGCGTCAGGTCGTCGGCACCTCCGGGCCCCAGGCCCACGCAGGTCAGGCTCATGCGTCCTCCCCTCCCGCGGCGGTCTCAGCACCATCGTCGAAGCTGAGGCGCACCACCTCTGAGGCGAGGGCCACCGTGACGCCGCCCAGCGTCCGCCTTCCAGACAGCAGCTTGCCGCCACCGGCGCAGGCCGCACGCTCGCACACATTATCGACGCCCACCGTCTGCAGCACAAACGGCGACGAGGAGAAGCTACCAGAAACGCTGGCAAGCTCATCGGCCGTGTAGGTAATCAGTGGCACCCCGAGCCAATCTGCCAACGTGCGCAGGCCCTCCTCGTCAGCTTTGATGTCAATGGTGGCGAGCGCACCTACAGCCTCACGCGCCACGTGGGCATGCGTCAGGCTCTCGTCAAGCGCCTCGGCCAGGGCCTCTGCTGACGTCCCGCGGCGGCATCCCAAGCCCACCGTGACGGTGCGCGGCACCAGCCTGAGCGTGTGGGCAAACGGCCGCTGTCCCAGGTCAAACGATATCGAGATACCCAGCTCGCACGCACCCGCGTCGTCCCAGACGAGGCCATCGGGCATCGCGCCGGCAATGGGCCAGTCGCTCCGCAGGCCCACCGTACCGCCTTCCAAGAGATGGGCGGAGATACGCTTAGCCGCATCGCGGTCGCACAGAGCAAGGCCCTGTCGCGCCGCCCACTCGTCGACGGCAAAGAGGCCGTTGACGTCGGTAGCCGTGGTGATGACCGGCTCGGCACCGCAGAGCGCGCCGATGGTACGGGCCAGCGCGTTCGCGCCTCCCACATGTCCCGAGAGCAGCGCGACGGCATGACGTGCCGCCTCGTCAACGCAGACGACCGCGGGGTCGTGCAGCTTGTCTTGAACGAAGGGTGCGATGGAGCGCACCGCGATGCCGCAGGCAGAGACAAAGACGAGCGCCTCGCAGTTGGCGAAGGCTTGCTCCGTCCATCCGGGAAGCGTGTCATAGGCGCGTATGTCTGGCGCCCCCGCGAGGCGCGCAGGGCCTGTGACCTGCATGTCATTGCCACGCGACCGCAATCCGTCCGCAAGTGAGAGCGCAAGGCGCATCCCACGCTCGGTAAAGGCAACGATTCCTATCCGCATGTCGCATCACCTTCCGCGTTGCGATACCCGTGGCTGAAGCCCGGGTCATAGAGCTTAGAGCGCTCGCCCGCGCCATCGAGCACCGAGCCAACGATGATCATGGCCGTGCGGCCAACCTCGTGCTCGCGAGCGCATGCGGCAAGCGTGCCAACCGTGCAGCGATACACGGCCTCGTCGGGCCAAGTGGCTCGATAGACAATCGCGGCAGGCGTATCAGCCGCATAGCCACCGGCAAGAAGCTCCTCCTGTGCCTGCTCGAGAAGGCCCGCCGAGAGAAAGAGCGCCATGGTCGCATGATGTGACGCCAAGAGCCGCAGGCGCTCAAGCTCGGGCACCGGTGTGCGCCCTTCCGTCCTCGTGATGATGAGCGACTGTGAGACGCCAGGCTGCGTGAGCTCGGTACCAAGGGCCGCAGCCGCACCAAAGAGCGACGAGACGCCCGGAACTACCTCGTAGGCAATGCCAAGGCGGTCGAGCTCCGCCATCTGCTCGGCAATCGCCCCATAGAGCGACGGGTCGCCGGTATGCAGGCGGACGCAGTCCTTGCCTGACTCACTGGCCTCGCGCATGATTGCAACGGTCTCTTCCAGCGTCATGCCGGAGGAATCATGAATCTCGCAATAGGGAGAGCACAGCACGAGCAGCTCGGGATTGACGAGCGACCCCGCGTAGATGACCACGTCCGCCAGGGTGAGCAACCGCGCGCCCCGCACGGTGATGAGGTCCGGCGCCCCCGGACCAGCGCCCACAAAGTGAATCATTGCCACTCCCCCGCTTCCAAACGATGTCGCGCAACCAGGCCGTTCGCGCCGGCCGATGCGCCTAGAAGGCCGTGCTGCTTGGAGAAGAGCACCACCTCGGTCTGCAGCCGTCCCGCGGCGCGATGCGCCACGTTGCGCTGCAACCTGGCCGTCAGGCTGCGCATCGTTGCCTCAAGCAGGCCGCGCTCTGCCAGGATATCGAGCATGGCGTCAGTCGTGGCCGCGTCCATGATCAAGGCGACGTCTGCGGCCGAGGCGCCCGCCATGGCCGCATGGGCCGCCATCGTCTCGGCACGGCCGTCGGCGACGCGCGAATGCAGGTTCATGGCACCACCCGCCACCTTTGCCAGCTTGCCGATGTGGCCCACCAGAAGCAGCGTCTCAAACCCCAGAAGCGCCGCCTCGTCAATGGCCGCGCCCAGATAGTTTGAGCAGCTTACCAGATGCTCCTCTGCCAGACCCAGCTCACCCGTGGCAAAGTCATGCCCATAGTTGCCGGGCACCAGCACGACGTCCTTCGCGCCTGACGCGCGCAGCACCTTCAGTTCCAATTTGATGGAGGCGACCAGCGCCTCCTCACTCATGGGTCGCACGATGCCGCTTGTGCCCAAGACCGAGATGCCGCCCTCAATGCCCAGCCGCGGATTGAACGTGCGCTCTGTGAGCGCCACGCCGTCCGGAATGGAGATGGTTACGGTAAGGCCACCTGCGTAGTCGTGAGCAGCCGCCGCGACACATGCAGCCTCACGGATCATCTGTCGTGGCACCGAGTTGATGGCGGCCGCGCCCACCGGCTGGTCAAGGCCCGGCTTGGTCACGCGGCCGACGCCAGGCCCGCCATCAATCACCACATCAGCGCCCTCGCAGCGCGCAACACGTGCGAAGACCAGGATGCCGTCCGTGATGTCAGGGTCGTCGCCGGCGTCCTTGCGCACGGCACAGCTCGCCCAGGTGTCGCCGCGGTCAGACTCCTCAATCTCAACCACCACCGCGATACCCGAAGGGGTTGAGACCTCGACCGAAGGCACCGTGACGTCGGCCAGCAGTAGCTCGGCCGCCGCACGCGTGGCCGCCGCCGCGCAGGTACCCGTGGTGTAGCCGCAGCGCAGACGCTTGCCGCCCGCGCTTATGTAGTGTTCAAGCTTACGCATCGGCACCTCGATTCTGCCCTGAGGTGCCAGGCAGCGTGACGTCACCCGTCAGAGCATCGTACGTGCCGGGCTCCAGGTCAAAGAGCGCATCGATGACCGAGGAAACAAAGACCTGCTCAGGCGTGCCTTGCAGCGCCACCTTTCCTTCCTTGACGCACACGAGCCAGTCCGAGGCGCGCCGCGCCAGCGGAAGCTCATGCAGGGTCATGAGGATGCCCAGTCCCCGCTCGCGGGCCAGGTGGCGCAGGACGGAGAGGAGCTCTATCTGGTAGCGCACGTCCAGATGGCTCGTGGGCTCGTCCAGCACCAGGGTAGACGGCTCTTGGCAGACCGCACGGGCAAGCAGCACCCGCTGGCGCTGCCCGTCAGAGAGCTGCATGAAGTCACGGTCGCGAAGATCCCACACCTGCAGAAGCTCCATGGCCTCGCGCACCTTCTGCCGGTCCGTCAGCGTGGCTATGCCCAGCCTGCCCGTGTAGGGGTAGCGACCCATCTCGACGATATCCGCGCAGGTCAGAAGCTCGGTTCGCACGCGGTCGGTCAGCATGACGGAAAGTTCTCGCGAACGCTCGCGCACCGTCACGTCGCGCAGATCCTTACCAGAGAGAAAGACGCACCCGCCAAGGACGTCCAGGTGCCCTGCGATGGTCTTGAGGATGGTTGACTTGCCGGCGCCGTTGGGGCCGATGAGGGTAACAATCTGACCCTGACACACCTGCAGGGCGATGCCAGCTACCAGCGACCGCCCCTCGTAGCCAACCACAAGGTCACGGGTCGTGACCAGAGTTTCATTTGTCAGATCGGCACGTGAATCCATCAGGCCACCCGCCCTCTGCGCTCCAGCAGCACCCAGATGACGACCGGTGCGCACACAATGGCGGTCAACGTCGAGACGGGCATCTCGATAGGCGAAAAGAGCATGCGCGCAAGGAGGTCGCACCCCAGGCAGACGACCGATCCCGTCAAAAACGTTGCGGGGACGACCAGCTGCGGGCGTGATGTGCCGAGGAGCCGTCGCGCGACATGCGGCACTGCGACGCCCACAAAGCTGATGGGACCCGCAAATGCCGTCACGCACGAGGCAAGCACGCTCGCAATGACGATGACCGTACGGCGGAAGCTCCGCACGTTGACGCCCATGCTTTCGGCGTACGACTCGCCCAGCTGATAGGCTCCCAAGGGCTTGGACAGGGCAAACGTTACCAGCGAGGCAACGAGCACCACCGCGGCCATCAGCGCAACCTGGCGCGTGTTGACGCCCGAGAAGCTGCCCAACGACCAGTTGCGCAGGTTGGCAATGTTGGCGTCGCTCGCAAAGGTGATGAGGACGTCGGTGGCCGCGCTGCACACGTAGCCAATCATCACGCCCACGATGACGAGCGTCGAGGCCGAGCGGACCCTTCGTGACACCGCGAGAACGGCCGCCATGGCGCCCAGCGAGCCGCAGAAGGCCGCGCCGAGCGACATCCAAGACGACATGGCCTGCGTGTCGCCCAGGATGAGGACCATTACCACGGCCACGGCAAGCTTTGCGCCGCTTGAAATGCCCAAGGTATACGGCCCTGCGATGGGGTTGGCAAAGAGCGTCTGCAGCAAGAGGCCCGCAAGGCCCAGCGCGCCGCCCAAGATAGCGGCCGCGCAGAGCCGGGGAAGGCGAATGTTCCAGATCACCTGGTACGCGGTCTCGCCTGCGCCCCTACCCATGAGGATGGGGACAATCTGCCCCACGGGAACATTGACGGTACCTACGCAGAGGTTGGCCACCAGTGCGATGACGAGCAGTGCCGCCAGACTGGCGAACACGCACGCAACGCGCGCGGTGCGGCCCGCGCCGTATGACTCAGCGTTTGCCATGCCGCTTCCGCTGCCCGTCACTACCCGCCTGGTCATGCCAGCCGCCTCAAAAAGGTGAGACCCTCGTCCTGTCCCAGAAACGCATGGTGCATGTCAGAGATGATGGTTCCCGCCTCAAGCATCTGCTGGTACATGTCCTGATCGGTCACCCAGACATCGCCCGTCTGGACTGCCTTGAAGTCATTCATCAGCTCGTTTTTCGCGAGCAGGTCATCCAGCGAGGTGACGCCGTTGTCAATCGAAGTGTTGTAGATGATCACGTCGGCGTCCTTCGCGGTGGCGTAGAAGGTCTCCATCTGCAGCGTCATGCTGCTTGACCCCGCCTGCGCCGCCTCGAGGGTGTCGAAGGCGTAGGTACCGCCTGCCTGCGCAATCATCTTGGTCACGTAGTCTCCCGGCCGGCGCACCACCGCCGCGCCGTTGCTGTTGAAGTAGAAGAACACCACCGTCTTGCCCGTGGGCTCCTCCGCAACCTCGCTCGCCTGGTCAACCTGCCGCTGGAAGGCCTCGGCTGCCTCGGCCTCCTTTCCCAGCAGGACGCCGTACAGCTTAATCCACTCGGCGCGCGCCAGCGGCTCTTCCTCATAGCTCGAGAGCTCGGTCAGCACGGGAATCCCCAGCTCAATAAGCTTCTCGCGCACCTCGGGCGTGTGGTTGATCATGGTGTTCTCCACAGCGAGGCGCACCCCGCGCGAGATGAGCAGCTCGTAGTCGGGTGCGCGGTACTTGCCGCCGTAGACTATGGCGCCCTCGTCCATTGCCTGGCGCGCCGAGGCGATGGACCAGTCATCGCGCTCGAGGCCCGAGACGGTGATGGCGTCCAGCGCCCCCAATGCGCCGAAAAGGCACATGGTGTCGCTTGCGGCCAAGTAGATGTCCCCAACCGGTTGCTGCAGCACCACGATGTCATTCGCGATGCCCTGCGGCACCGGCATGCCCTCAGGAACCACGAGGTAGCGGCTACCGTCTGCCAGACACAGCAGGCGGTAGCCACCCTCGTAGGAATCGACCGTGAAGCGTCGGGCATAGGAAAGCTCGAGCGATTCGGTCACGCCCCAACCGTTTCCCAGGTCAGCGTTGTGGAAGCTGCCGACCAGCGTCGTGTGCACCTGCGCCTGAGGCTGGGCGTCGGTCTTCTGGGCGGGTGCGCGAACGCAGGTGGTCAGGGCAAGAGCCAAGACCAACGCACATGCGCCCACCGTTATGAAGCTGTGCCTTTTCACGCCCATGACCTTGGTTTACGACGCGTCCGAGGGCGCGTGGAAGACGATGGTGTGGTCGTACCACGTGTCCCTGCGCTGCCCATACGCGGCAACAGCAAGCTCCTCGTCGAGCGCGGAGACGGGGATGTCGAAGGTGTACTTGCCCTCGTCGTTCAGGTAGTAGTCGTAAACCCCCTCGGTTGCGGCGGCCGCCTTCTCGGCAGTTCCGAAGTACAGCTTGGAGAAGCCCTCCCCCGGAAGTACCAAGACCGCGGAGTACGTGCCGTTTTCGATGGTCAGCTGACAGGAATCGGAGCGGAACATGCTCGAATCCGTCTCGACCTCTATCTGGTAGGTTCCGTCAGCGGGGCCCTGCTGGGCCGCGCCGCTCCCGCAGCCCACGACGCACAGGGCCACGCCCAGGCACAGCAGGATGCTGAAAAGAAGAGACAAAGCCCTGTTCTTCATCGCGTTCTCCTATGCGTTGGCGATGGCGTCGGCCACGTGGCTGACGTAGATCTCGTCGATGGTGTCAAGCTGGCCCAGGCCCTCAAGCACGCACGTCGTCTCGATGCCCGCCGAGGTCATGACGGAAATGAAGGACTCGGGATCCTCAGGGTCAGCCATGTCGTTGTTGGCATGGTCACCGGCCACGACCATCATGGGACGCAGCACGGCCTTGGTGTATCCCGCTTCCTTGACAGCGGCGACCACGTCGTCGAAGGTCGGGGTGGCCTCGACGGTCGCGATGAAGTAGTTGTTGTAGCCCAGGTTGTTGAAGACGTCCTGCATCGTTGCGTAGATGGAGTTGGACTCCGCCTCGGTGCCGTGGCCCATCAGGCAGATAGCGGTGTCGTCGTCCTCGTAGCGCTCCATCGACGCCTTGATGGCCTCCGCGACGGCAATCTGGTCATCCTCGGTCGTGAGCAGCGGCGCACCAAGTACGCACTTGTCGAACGACGAGGCATAGTCCTCGAGCGCGTTCTTGATGTCGGTGTACTCGAAGCCGTCCATCAGGTGCGTCGGCTGGACGATGAGCTCCTTGACGCCGTCAGCCACAATCTTGTCCATGGCCTCCTCGAAGCTATCGATGTGGCGGCCGGTATCCTTCTCGATGTGGTCGATGACGCCCTGGGCCGTGAAGGCACGGCGAACGTCGTAGTCAGGGTATGCCTCGCGGATGTCAGACTCGATGGCGCCAATGGTGGCGTGACGGCTGCTTGCATAGCTGGTGCCAAAGCTCACCACCAAGATGACTGGCTTCACAGCAGCAGGAGCTGCCGGCGTGTTGCTTGCGCAGGCCGCAAGGCCCATGAGCGCAACGGCGGAGCCAGCCGCGGCAGCGGTAAGGAAACAACGACGTGAGGTAGAGCGATCGAGCATGGTAGACACCTGCCCTTCTGGCCACATGGCCGACGTGAGGGCAGGCGGAACCAGCAGGCAAATGCCCGCAGACAGAATCACTGACCAGCGCGTTATTGCTGGAACAGCGGAATGAGCCATAAGTACAGCGACGACTGATCCGGAGTTGAACCGGAATCCTTTCAGAAGGCCTTGCAGTTCGGTGACCGTACCCTCGGTTTCTATGGTCTCACCATGATAGCAGGAAGC
>DJXA01000198.1:20291-20941 GCA_002449555.1 Atopobiaceae bacterium UBA7016
GCGACGTTAGGGGGCCGAGTTCGGTCTCATCGGGCGGGAGCGCACTGCTGCATCAGGCCTTATAGCGTGTCGAGGAAGCGCCCGAGTGCAGCGCGACCGGCCTCGTCCCACTTGAAGACGCCCGCATCCTCAAGGACAGCGCCAAACACCTGCCCGATTTCCTCACGCGTAAGGTTTCCGGCGTCCAACTCGCCCTCGAGGCGCGGCGGCAGGATGGCAAGGCCCATCACTTCGATGAGGCCGATGTTCTCCTTCTTGACGTGCCACTTGTCCTCGTGCGGGTGGAAGACGCCCAGCGGGTGCTCGGCCGTGGTCACATTGCAGCGCAGTGCCAGGTAGAACACGTAGTCGTCACCCTCGCGACGGCAGACTGGCGTAATGGTGTTGTGCGGCGTGCCGTCCTCTTCGAAGGCACGCACACCTACGGACTCGTCGGTCCAGTTGCGCCAGGCATCCAGCACATAGACGGCGGCCTCTTGCAGCACATCGCGATCGTCGCAGGAGAGCTTCAGCACCGAAAGCGGCCAGCGCAGCACCTCGCAGCGCACCGAGAAGAACGGCGCAACTCTGAAGGTCTGGGTAACCTCGGCACGCATCATCGGAAACTCATGCAAGCCTCCCTGGAAGTGGTCATGCGAGAGGATGGAGCC
>DJXA01000209.1 GCA_002449555.1 Atopobiaceae bacterium UBA7016
GCAAGACCACGCTCTTCAACCAGCTGACGGGCGCAAACCAGCACGTGGGCAACTTCCCGGGCGTCACGGTTGACCGCAAGGACGGCGTCATCAAGGGCCACCCCAAGACCCTCGTGACCGACCTCCCCGGCATCTACTCGCTCTCGCCCTACTCGCCCGAGGAGCTTGTCTCACGCAACTTCGTGCTGATGGAGCACCCGCACGCCATCATCAACATCGTGGACGCCACCAACATCGAACGCAACCTCTACCTCACCATGCAGTGCCTCGAGATGGACCGCCCCATGGTGGTCGCCCTCAACATGATGGACGAGCTGCGCGGCAACGGCGGATCGGTTGATGTCAACCAGCTGGAGTCCATGCTGGGCGTGCCGGTGGTTCCCATCTGCGCGGCCACGGGCGAGGGCGTGGACGAGCTCGTTCGCCACGCGCTGCACATCGCCCACTACCAGGAGCGGCCGCTTCGCCAAGACTTCTGCTCGCCCGAGGACCGTGGCGGCGCCGTACACCGCGCGGTCCACGCAGTAGCGCACCTCATCGAGGACCACGCCCAGCGTTCAGGCCTACCCACGCGCTTTACCGCAAGCAAGGTCATCGAGGGTGACGAGCTCATCATCGCGCAGCTCGCGCTTGACGCCAACGAGCTGGAGACCGTAGGGCACATCGTGTCGCAGATGGAGGCCGAGGGCGGCCTAGACGCGAGCGCCGCCATCGCCGACATGCGCTTCTCGTTCATTTTCCACGTCTGCGACGCGTGCGTCGTCAAACCCCAGCAGAGCAAGGAGCGCGAGCGCAGCGAGGCCATCGATCGCGTCCTCACCGGCAAGTGGACCGCCATCCCCATGTTTATCCTCATCATGGGGCTCGTATTCCACCTGACGTTCAACGTGATCGGTGCCTGGCTGCAGGGTCTCCTTGAAACGGGCATTGGCGCGCTGACCGGCGCCGTTGACCTCGCGCTCACCAACGCAGGCGTCAACGAGGCCATTCACGGCCTCATCATCAACGGCATCTTTGAGGGCGTGGGCTCAGTGCTGTCGTTTCTTCCCATCATCGTGACGATGTTCTTCTTCCTGTCGCTGCTTGAGGACTCCGGTTACCTCGCGCGCGTGGCCTTCTTCATGGACAAGCTCCTGCGCAAGATTGGCCTGTCGGGACGCTCCATCGTGCCGATGCTCATCGGCTTTGGCTGCTCGGTACCGGCCGTCATGTCAACGCGCACGCTCCCCTCAGACCGCGACCGCAAGATGACCATCCTGCTCACGCCCTTCATGAGCTGCACGGCCAAGCTGCCCATCTATGCCTTCTTTGCCATCGCCTTCTTCCCCCAGCACGCCGGGCTGATCACGGTAGCCCTGTATGTGCTGGGCATCGTTTGCGGCATCATTGCTGCCGCGGCCTACAACCGCTTCGTCTTCACTGGCGATGCCGTGCCTCTGGTGCTTGAGCTGCCCAACTACCGCATGCCCAGCCCCAAGAGCGTGGCACAACTGCTGTGGGAGAAGGCCAAGGACTTCTTGCAGAAGGCGTTCTCGGTCATCTTGGTTGCCACCGTGGTGGTGTGGTTCCTCTCGCACTTTGACCTTCGTCTCAACATGGTGGCCGACGAAGAGCTGAGCGTGCTTGCCATGGTAGCCAACTGGCTGGTGCCGCTGCTCCGCCCCATCCAGCTGGGAAACTGGCGCATCGCCACCTCGCTCATCAGCGGATTCATGGCCAAAGAGAGCGTGGTCTCGGTCATGCAGGAGCTGTTCGCCGCATCTGGCGGCGTCACGGCAGCACTCTCGCCCTTGGGAGCAGCGTCCATGCTGGTGTTCTCGCTGCTGTACACGCCGTGCGTGGCGGCCATCGCCTCGGTCAAGCGCGAGCTTGGCGCGGACTGGGCAGCCAGCATGGTGGTCTTCCAGTGCGTCGTTGCATGGCTCGCGGCGTTTGCCGTGTGCCTTGTCGGGCGGCTCCTCGGCATGGCATAGCGAGCGCTCATGAACGTTTGGGATATCATACTCAGCGTGTTAATCGCGGTTGCGGTGGCGTTGGCCGTGCGTTCTATGCTCCACCAGCGCAAACGCGGCGCGTGTGGCAGCTGCCCGTATGCGGGTAGTTGCGGACACGTCGGCTCACCTGCAGAACGTTGTGAGGAAGACCATGCCTGAGTTCGTCGTCTATGCCATTCTCATCGCCGCCCTTGCCGCCGCGGTGCTCATGACGCGCCAGCGCATGACCAAGGGCAGCGAGTGCTGCGGAGACATCGCGCAGGCACCGAAGCGCGTCCGCGTGCAAGATCGTGATAAGAGCCACTACCCACACCAAGTCACGCTCTCGATTGGCGGCATGAGCTGCGAAAACTGCGCCATCAAGGTTGAGAATGCCCTCAACGAGCTGCCTGGCACCTGGGCCACCGTGCGCATCGGGGACAAGCAGGCGGTGGTGCGAACCAAGCAGGAGCCTGACCTGGATGCGATGCGTACGGCCGTGAGGGCCGCCGGCTACATCGTGCTGTAATTGCCTGTGGTACCGTGGGACAAGGGTTCGGAACCCGTGTCCCATTTGGGACGCGGGTTCCGAACCCTTGTCCCACGTGCGCCTAGAGGGTGTAGGTGGTCAGGCCTGTGCCTTCGAGGTCGAACACCTCGTTAAAGAGCAACGTGTGGGGTTCGTCCGTGGGTAGGTCAAAGTGCAGGTGGCCAAAGAACCAGCGCTTATACGCGAAGGCGCCCTCGATATGCTCCTCAAGCCAGTCGGTGTACTCGTCGGACGGTCCCCAGAAGCCCTTCCAGCGCTTGCGATAGCGCTCGTAGCATCCCGTGGGCGGGACATGCGTCAGCACATAGTCAACCGAGCCCAGTTCAGCGGCCTGTTTTGCCATGTAGGCACGCTCTTCCTCGCTGGGAGACTCTTGTTCCCACCAGCTCTCGTGCGGCACACGCCACTCCGCATCAATGGAATGCCCGCCGCCCGCCACAAAGAAGCTGTGCCCGCCAATCTCAAAGCGCTCGCCGCGCATCAGGTGCAGCAGGTGCTCCCGCACGCGATGCACGCGGCCGCCGTGCCACTGCTCGACCGGCATGGCATCGAGCATATCGAAGTTCTCGTGGTTACCGTCAATGAAGAGCGTGGTCCACGGGGCGGCCTCGTACCAATCGAGCAGCTCGGCTTCCACAGACGAGGGCGGGTTGTGCCAGATGACTCCAAAGTCTCCGAGGATGATGAGGTAGTCGTCGCGGCTCAGGCGGCCCTCGGCCACCTGAGCAAACTTCTTCACCTTGCCCACGTCAATGCTGCCGTGGGTATCTCCCGTCAGAAAGACCGCCATAGATCAGCCGTGGGCGCCTACGCCCCGAGGACTTCCTTGATGCGCGTGGTAACGCCCGTCATGGCGTAGCCCTCAACAAACTGCTGGATGGAGCGCTTCACACAGTTGACCGCGTAGCGCTGCGCGTCAATGTGGCACGTGGCAAGGTTGGCTGCGTTCTTGGCGACCTCGGCCTTGACCTCGGGTTCATTGAACGTATAGTGACCCGCGATGTCCAGAATGGCAAGCGCCTTCTCGTTGTCGGCAAAGATCTGCTCGACCGTCAGCTTGGTGTCGTCGCCCACCATCCACTTGCGCCAGCGCTCGGTGCGGATGGCGTGGTCAAGCAAAACGTTGCGCAGGTCAGAGGCGTCTTCGGCCTTGATGAGGCCCTTCTCCACCATGGTCTGCTCAAGGTGCGCGAGGCGCAGCAGCGCGCGGGTCTCCTCGGTGCCAAACTGCGGGGCAACGTTGGATGCTGTGACGCCGGCAGCCTGATGCACCAGCATGGTCTCGTCGTCCAGATAGTCGCAGTTGTGCTCCTTCAGGCCCACGCCGTAGCTCGCGGCCATCTTGGCCAGGTCAACCGCGTTCTCAAAGTCGTAGGTTCCCACCTGGTCGGTCATGCGCACCAAGGTGCCCGTCTGGCCCACGATGAAGGTAGGCATCGGCAGGTCGCGCGCCTCAAGCTCAACCTTCAGGCGCTCAATAAACTCCTGGTACTTGTCGGTGCTGGTCAAGCCGCCGTTGGTCTCCTCGGTGCCTACCTCGTAGCCTACGGGTGCCAGGCCCAGCTCCTTGCGCTTGTTCTCGCACCACTCGATGAGCTCGACCGTGCGCGTCAGCACGGTGTCAAGCGGAATGACCTTACCGATCTCGAACGGATCCTTGGTGGGGTCAATCATCAGCAGGTCAAAGCCCGCCTCAAGGTCTGCTTGGTAGCTGCGGCGCGCGATGTCCATGGCCTCGTCCTCCGGCAGGTGCGCGTTGCGCTCCTCGTCGCGCTGCCACGGGCCGCCGTGGTCGCGGCAGAGGTAGTAGTCACCGGTGTAGCCCACCGCGTCGGCAGCGGCCTTGATGTCCGCCGCAAAGCGGAACTGGTCCCAACCGTTGACGTAGCCAGCGCCAAACTCGTCAGAGTCAACCTGGTTGCGGCTGGCAATGAACATGGGCGGGAAGTCGAAATCGCGGGCAAGCTCGAAGGTCGCCTGCAGGAGGTTGGACGACATGGGGCCGATGCCAATGAGCGTGGACGGCTTGCCCTGCTCGGTAAGCTTGAGCATGCCTTCAACGGTCTGCATGATGGTGAGCTTGTTAGCCATGGCTTCTCCTCTTCTCGTGGCGGGCCTGCCGCCAGCTCAACACATCAAATTGTAGACCCATCCACTTGTCGCTTGCCAGTTGACCACACGTTTGTTGGCGAGCGTACTATAGAGACGAACACCGACGAAGCGGGAGGGACACATGGAACGAAGCTTTGACACGCTGCGCGACCGTTTTGAAGGATGCCTGCTGGCAGGAGCTGCCGGCGACGCCTTGGGCTACGCCATCGAGTTTTGGAGCGAGGGCGAGATCTTCCATCGATTTGGCGAGGATGGTATCCAGACGCTTGCGCAGGCAGCTGAGGTTGTGCACGAGAACGTCGCGCATTTCTCAGACGACACGCAGATGACGCTCTTCACTGCCAACGGGCTCACCTACGGCATGGAGCGAACTGGCGCGGCCCCCGAGGCTCGCGATATCTGGCTGGCCTACCAGGAGTGGCTGGGAACACAGGGAGACGAGTCCCGCATGACTGATCCCGCCCGCCCCAAGATGCGGCTCTATGGGGAGCGTGCGCTGCACGCTCTGAGGGCACCAGGCGGCACGTGCCTAACTGCGCTGCGCACACGAAGCAAGGGAGGAACGCCCGAGAGGCATATCAACCACTCCAAGGGTTGCGGCGGCGTGATGCGCGTGGCGCCCATCGGGCTTTTGGCCAGCATTCGCGACGACGTGGACGCGCTGCGCCTGGGCGCGGAGGCAGCGGCGCTGACACACGGCCATCCGCTTGGATGGCTGCCTGCGGGCTTCCTGTCATCGCTCGTCGAGCGACTGGTGCTGTGCGACGCCGCTGGGCCCTCCGCAAGCAATGAACCCCTGCTCAGAGCGGCAATCGAGGACACCTACGCAGAGTTTGAGGACCGCTTCTCTGACGTGCCTGAGGCCGATGCGCTGTGCGTGCTCGTGAAGGATGCCCTACGCCTCGCAAGGGAGGAACGCGAGAACGAGCAGAATGACCTGCAGCACATCCACCAGCTGGGCGAAGGCTGGGTTGGCGAGGAGGCGCTCGCCATCGCGCTGTACGCCTGCCTCGCGCACCCCGACGATATCGCCACCGCGCTGCGTGTCGCCGTCAACCACAAGGGAGACTCCGACTCCACCGGCGCCGTGGCAGGCAACATCCTCGGCGCGCTCGTGGGCCGTGCACAGCTTGAGATGGCCTTCGACCTCACAAAGCTGGAAGAACCCAACCTCATCGTGAGGGTAGCCGACAGCCTGTTGGACTATGCGTCAAAGGAGGCGTAATGGCCTATAGATTCAACAACCCACCGCAGGTAGAGAGGCATATGCCGAAGTATGTACCGCTTGTTGACGAGGGCATGCCGTACACGCCGCTCACCAAGAAGGCGCTCGCCCTTTCCTTCGAGGCACATAAGGAGCAAGTTGACAAGACGGGCCTGCCGTACGTGTACCACCCATTCCATTTGGCCGACCAGATGCGCACCGAGGCTGAGGCGTGCGTCGCGCTGCTGCATGACACCATCGA
>DJXA01000126.1 GCA_002449555.1 Atopobiaceae bacterium UBA7016
GCACGGTCGACTTCTACAGCTTCTCGTACTACAGCACCGACGTCTGCGCGGCGCACCCCGAGGAGCACGGCGCCACCGACGGCAACATGCACCGCTCCATCGCCAACCCCTACCTCAAGCAGACCGAGTGGGGATGGACCATCGACCCGCTGGGCCTGCGCATCAGCCTCAACCAAATCTGGGACCGCTACCAGATCCCCGTCATGATCGTGGAGAACGGCTTTGGCGCCATCGACGTCCGCGAGGAGGACGGCTCCGTCCATGACCAGGGCCGCATTGACTACATGCGCACCCACATCCAGGTCATGAAGGACACCGTGGAACTCGACGGCGTGGACCTCATGGGCTACACGCCCTGGGGCTGGATCGACGTGGTCTCCGCCGGTACGGGCGAGATGCGCAAGCGCTACGGCTTTGTCTACGTCGACATGGACGACGACGGCAACGGCGACCTCTCGCGCAGCCGCAAGGACTCCTTCTACTACATGCAGAAGGTCTACAAGAGCAACGGCGAGGATCTGGCCTAGGTCTCGTACCTGCGGATTTGTAAGCCCGGCGCAAGGGACGTCGCTCCCTTGCGCCGGGCTTCTTCTGTCTCGCATGCGGTTGCGCTTGTTGCCTCATCTTCCGGCCTTAGGCGCCAAGGAACTCCCTTACTTCCTGGCAGAAAGCTTCCGGCAACTGCCCCTGCGGAGAGTGGCCGCAGCCCTCAATCAGGTGCAATTCCTTCTTCGGGGCAGTCATCACATCCATGTACTCTTCCACGAGCCCGACGGGACAAATCCAGTCGCAGGAACCCGATATGAACATTACCGGCATCTGATAGGTGTCGTTGTATTCGAGCGCGTTGAAGTCGTTCGTGAATTCGGAAAGCGGTTCTTCGACCAGCTCTTCGTACCGCTCCATTCCTGCGTCATCCATCAAGGCACCCAGCTGAAAGAGGTACCACCTCGCATCATCAACGCCGAGGGCGGGGCTGGTGAGCGCCGCCATGGTCGAAACGTCTTCCGTTACCGTCTGCGGATGATACGGCTCGACCTGTGCCCTCAGCTCCATCAGGTTCGCCAGGTTCATATCGGCGACGAACCTCTCGTAGGATGCTTCCATTTCGGTCGTGTCGTCACCGTTCTCACGGGCAATGGAGAGCGCGTCCTCATAAGCGTAAATCTCGGCGGCGCTATCCCGCATGTTGACGCACTGACCGATTCCTATATATGCCGACACCTTCTTGGGGTGAGCCAGCGCATACCTACTTCCGAGCACCGATCCATACGAGTGCCCTATGATGATCACCCGGTCTTGGGAAAACCGGTCACACAGGTAGTCAACGAGCGCGTCTAGGTCGGCCAGCTGCGCGTCAAAAGACAATGTCTCGTTGTTCGGATCGACGGCAGCATTGTGGTAGTAGGATCTGCCGCATCCCCTCTGGTCCCAGCAAACGACCGTGTACTCGTCGGTTAGGTAGTCCTGCCAGCAATAGTCGATATACGACGTAGGAGATCCTGGCCCACCATGAAGCGAGACAATCACAGGATTGGTGACATCTTCCCCCGCAATCGTTATGTATTCCTCCTGGTCGGTAAGCCTGACATAGAGCTGCTCGTTTACACCGTCCTTGTAGCGCACGACGTGCCTAAGCTGATTGATGTTTCTGCCTGCGATCAAGAAGGTGAACCCGCCAACTACGGCCACGGCAACGAGGACCGCCACGGCCTTTGCGACACCGAGAGCGATTCGCACTGGCAGCTTCTTCCGCTTCTGCTGCTTTGGCCCATACGCTTCTCTTCGGTGCTGCAAGTGAATCCCGATATGACCTATGCCGAGGATTATGGAGCCAATGGTCATCAGGGAGTTTCCGCCATACACTCCGAGCAAGAAGAATGCGACAACAGGAAACGTGGCGCCAGCAACCGGGATTCCGGCAATGCTCCGGCAAAAGTCTCGCATGGTCTTCTCGCTCTTGAAGTATCGGACCCAAAAGACCTCGTAGAGAACCATGCAGAGGAATGAACCGAGCAGTAGCACTACCCAGAAGTTCCATCCCTTATAGTTGAAGTCGGAAAACGCAAGCGCAGTAGGAGTAACGATAAACTGCCCGATTCTCTCCAGCGCGAGCAGAATCTTATTCTCGTTGACTACATAGCTTTCATAACCCTGCGGCTTGTTCTTTGTCCAAATGAGATTTGGAACGAACAGCATGATCAACCAGATCAGCCCTATGTATGAAAAACCGAAGTGCATAAGCCAACATGCCTCCTCGTCGCATCATGGAACTATCTATTGGTATGACTATCTATTGAATCATCCCAGCCGTCTAGAGGAGCGTCAAGAATGCCCTAGCCGTTGTGGGAGCCTTCGGTCAGCGGACCCCTATCGTGAGGATGCATGCCATGAGCAAGCTTATGACCGCAAAGGCAACAGCCTTGCCTATCTGGCTCTTCGCGTTGAAGCCAAAGCTGTCATAGGCCTTGAACCCCGCGGTCTCGGGATAGACCCTCAGGGGCAGCTTGAGCTTGGTGAGCATGAGGTAGTCGAAGCAGACGACGTCAAAGAGCTTGTAGCCCTCGAAGAGGACGAGGAAGCGCATGGATGCATCCCAGAACGACATCTTGGTCTCCAAGGTGTCTCGCACCGCCCAGACAAGCACGGCCACTACCCCCACAAGCCCTGCAGCCAAGATGAGCACGCCGAGGGCGTTCACCCAGGCGGGCTGGTCGGGCATCTTGCTCGCCATCTCCTTGACGTCATCGGGCGCCCCGAAGTACTTCGATCCGAACTTGGGGATAACGACGACGAAATCAAACATGAGAACCGTCGCCAGCAGGCAGATCACACCCAGCATCATCAAAGACGTAGCCATTGCTCATCCAATCGAGGACCAGATGTTTACTTAGCGAGCCTTTTCTTGTATCCGCAGTCGCAGTAGGGACCGCCAGAGGCGAGCGTGTATTTACGCACGAAATCCGATGCGCCGCCCGCCTCGCTCATGGTGTAGTCCAGACGGCACATGGCGGGAACCAGTTCGAAGAGCCCCAACTCCCCCATCAGCGTGCAGATTCCGCATTTTGTGAACCGCGCCTCGTAGCCGCTCCCATCTGGGTAAGGAAGGAACTCCACGTTCCAGGAATACGGATTGCGGTCCGCCGCACGAAGGGCGGCGGTGTCCCTCATCCCCTGGACGTCCCCCTCGCTGAACTTCTTCTTTCCGCTCATCCGGCAGAACCACTTCATGGGCGGGGTCATCATGGACGCACGGTAGTACTCCGTCGTCTCCTCGACTCCAGGCCTCTCCGGCAGGCTCAAAAGGAAGGCGGAGAGCATCGCACAGCTGACAATGTTCATCTCGAAGCGGTCACCCTTCTCGAATTCCGGGAGGCTGCGAATGATCTCCTTGTACCGCGGCTTTGCCTTGTTGGCGATCTCCCCTGCCGTTGCGGAGTCATATCCGTAGACCTTAGACAGATTCTTCCGGAACGACCCTGCAAACAGCGCCCACATACCAAACGGCATCCCTGCGTATCTCATGCTGAACATGCTCCTTCTCATCGCGGGACAGGCAATATGTTGGCTACACACCCGCCTGCCATGCACGGATTGCCTGCCGCAGCCTGTTGTCGATGTCGATGCGCGTCTGGCGGCACTCTGACGGATGCTCCTTCCCCGCGCGGAACATGAGGCCTACGAGCAGGCCAGAACCCACGGGCAGCATCATCTTGAGCAAGGACTCCGGAAACGCGAAGTGCGTGCCGTGCTCATAGAGCCACGCGTCAAACGCGCAGTCGTGTGGCAGGTGCCCGAGCCTCTCCTCCATGCGGCGGATGTAGGTGCAGGTATCCCAGAGCACGTCGTCCTCCGCACCGATGCAGATGACGCGCCCCTGTATGCGCTCGACCTTGATCTTCTCCTCTTCGCGAACGGGATGCCGTCGCTCCGACTCGTCAAACAGGGGTCGCGACGCCACACTGTCGCCACCCGCCTTGGAGGCCTCCTCGATCTTTTGCCAGTACTCGGGATGGCGATAGGCGTAGGGCAGGTAGGGCAGCTGCTCGCCCTGCCATGTCACGCTGGACTCGTTGTCACCTGGCCGCTCGCGGGCGCCGTCCTTGTTATCCCGGTAGAAGGCCTCCATCACAAAGTCTGGAGGAGAGACGGCGACGGTCAGGGAGATGTCATGGTAATACGACGCGGCCAGGAGCGCCATCATGCCGGTGGTAGAGGCACCCATGATGCCGATCTTCTCGCAGCCTTGCGACTTGAGGAAGTCGATGGCCTTGCCAAAGCGCTCGAGCGGATAGCTGTGATGGCCGTAGTCCTTCTTGGCAGGAGACATGGCAAGTACCTGACAGCCTTGGCGGTTCAGCCACTTTGCGCCGCACTTTGCCATGTAGTCGTCCGAGGAGTCCCCCAGCATGAGAATCACGGCGCACCGTGCACCCTGAGCATTGGGTGCCGGGTACCATGCTCCAAAGAACCCATCCCGCTCCGGTGTAAACGTCTCCTTCTTCATCCTCTGTCCGTCCTCACTTCACACAGGCAAAGCAGGTCAGCCATGGGGTTGTCTGCGCCGATGGAGGAAAGTGTGTTTTGTCAAGCCTTGTTGA
>DJXA01000096.1:0-271 GCA_002449555.1 Atopobiaceae bacterium UBA7016
AACCCCTTGGCCATGAACAGGTCTACCATCTGCTTGACCTGCTCAACATCCACCGAGGCGCCGTCGTTCGGGTCGAGCAGCGGCATGCGCATGAGGCCGAAGCCAAGCTTCTTGGCAGGCTTGAATTCCATGGTGAGTCCTCTCGTCTCTGTTGCTAAATCCCCACTTCAAAGTGTACGACGAGCGCGCAAAGATATCCAATGCCTATCATGTCTCGCTTATCATGCGCTCCCGTTATGCCGCGGCGCACTCGTGCGGTTTAGGGGTAGCC
>DJXA01000096.1:347-2649 GCA_002449555.1 Atopobiaceae bacterium UBA7016
TAGCCCCTAAACCGCACGGCGGCGCACTTGGTATAACATTTCTTAAGAAGCGTGGAGAAACTCTGCCGCTTTCGCAACTCACCGAGCAAAGTGGGTACGATACCCCCTCGTAAAACCCGCGCCGTATCATATGACACGATGCGTCACAGTTAGGAGGTGCACATGAACGGAATGATGCTACAGGGTTTTAGCTGGTATCTACCTGCGGACGGACAGCATTGGCGCCGCATGGCCGAACGTGCGCCTGAGCTTGCGGCGCGTGGCTTCACCGCCGTGTGGCTTCCTCCCGCATATAAGGGCCAGGCCGGCGTGAACGACGTCGGCTATGGCGTCTACGACCTCTGGGACCTTGGCGAGTTTGACCAGAGGGGATCCGTGCGCACCAAGTACGGCGAGCGCGAGGACTACATCGCGTGCGTCAAGGCGCTGCAGGCCGAGGGCATCCAGGTGCTCGGCGACATCGTCCTCAACCACAAGATGGGTGGCGACGAGCTCGAGACCGTCAAGGCCATCGAGGTCGACCCGAACAACCGCGACCTCGACATTGGCGAGGAGACCGAGATCAGCACCTGGTCTCGGTTCACGTTCCCTGGCCGCAAGGGCAAGCTCGACCGCTTTGTCTGGGACGCCAGCTGCTTCACCGGCTGCGACTGGGACGAGTCCGAGCAGCGTACCTCGCTCTGGCGCTTTGCCGACAAGGCATGGGCAACGGACGTCGACCGCTCGGAGAACGCCAACTTCGACTATCTCATGGGCATGGATGTCGACCTCTCAGACAAGCGCGTATACGAACAGCTGGTCAAATGGGGCAAGTGGTATCTCAAGACCACAGGCGTCGACGGCCTGCGCCTCGACGCGCTCAAGCACATGAGCCGCGAGTTCTACCAGCGCTGGCTTGCCGAGATGCGCGCCTCCGTCGACCACGAGCTCTTCGTCGTGGGCGAGTACTGGACGGGCGATGTCGCGGCCCTGCGCAACTACATCGGCGAGGAGGAGTCGCTCTCGCTCTTTGACGTACCGCTGCACTTCAACTTCTTCAACGCGAGCCAGAACGGCGAGAACGTCGACTTCACGCACATCCTTGACGGCTCGCTCGTGGGCGTAGACCCCATTCACACCGTCACCTTCGTGGAGAACCACGACACCCAGCCCGACCAGGCGCTGGAGTCGACCGTTCGCCACTGGTTCAAGCCGGCGGCCTACGCACTCATCCTGCTGCGCGAGGCGGGGTATCCGTGCGTGTTCTTCGCGGACCTGTACGGCCTGCCCAACGACGGCATTCCCGCCGTGGCCGAGCTGCCCCTTTTGATGGAGATTCGCGAGGACTGCGCCTTTGGCACGCAGAACGATTACTTCGACGAGCCCGACATCGTGGGCTGGACACGCGAGGGCTCCGAGGAGGGCCCGGGCTGTGCCGTGGTGCTGTCACGCCAGGATGGCGGCGCGAAGCTCATGAACGTTGGCGCCGCCCATGCCGGGGAGCGTTGGGTGTGCGTGCTCGGCGAGGAGAACTTCGTGCAGATTGATGACGAGGGCTCGGCGCACTTCTCCGCCGGGGATACGCTCATCTCGGTCTACCTGCCCGAGGATGCCGCCGAGGGCCTCTCCAACATTCCCATCATCCTGCGCCCCAACCGCGAGGACCAGACGGAGGAGTAGCCGGGACCAGCAAGGAGTGTCCCTACTGGTCCACTCACCTTGCTTTTCATGTCGAACGGACGGAGGTTCCCTTGTCCACAGACATCGATGTAGAGCGCCTTCTGCAGCAGCCATGCTGGGTCATCGACTGCCTGCCCTCGCAAGTGCCCATGGAGTCCGAGGGACAGTTTTTTGCCGTTGAGCACCTGCTGCTGAACGGCCCCCGTGGCGCGGAGCTCCGCCATGCGTTCGCCACCATCCTGCTCAAGCTCAATTGCTACTACGACCTCCTGGTGTTTCGTGGGCAACACGAGAAGGGCAAGCTCAACCCCAAGCCTCAAAAACTGGAGAGGTGGGTCGTGGGCGACCGGGAGCACCTGTGTGTTGCCCTCCCCTCTGAGCAGGCGCTCGTCGTGATACCCACCAGCAGCACCTGCATGGAGCTCTACCACCCCACGCCCCGCCTCCTCGAGACGGTTTGCGCCTTTGCCACCGCCAGCGGACTCTTCGTTTGGCGGCCGGACGATCAGGACGGAGGCTTCTGTCCGGCTAAGCCGGACAGAAGCCTCCGTCCTGATCGTCCGGGAGTGCTGCGTGAGTACTAGCTGAGGTCCTCACCGTTGGAGGCGATGACCTTTTTGTACCACCAGAAGCTGTCCTTGCG
>DJXA01000248.1:0-6639 GCA_002449555.1 Atopobiaceae bacterium UBA7016
ACGAAGAGGGCGTACGCTTCTATCGTGACCTGTTCGCCTATGCACGCGAGCTGGGCATGGATCCCGTGGTTACCCTCTACAAGTATGATGAGCCCATCTGCCTGGAGGCGCGCCATGGTGGTTGGGAAAGTCGAGCCATGATCGACGAGTTCGAGGCCTTCGCGCGTGTCTGCTTCGAGCGCCTTGGCACGTACGTAGACAAGTGGCTCACCTTCAATGAGGTCAACATCTACTTCATGATGGACAAAGAGGGCCGGCCCGAGACCATCACCAAGCTGCATAACCAGATGGTGGCTGCTGCGCGCGCCACCAAGGCCGCGCACGAGATTATCCCTGGGTCCAAGGTTGGCTGCATGGTTGCGGGCATGTGCGCCTATCCGTACACCTGCGACCCCGCCGATGTCCTGGCAACCTACCAGGAATTCCAGCATGGGTTTGGCTACTGCGCCGACACCATGGTCTTTGGCGCCTACCCGCGCTATGCAAGGCGCGTTCAGCGTGCGCACGGCTGCGAGCTGGACGTATCCGCACAGGATGCGACCGATCTGCTTGAAGGCAAAGCCGACTTCCTCGCCTTCTCGTACTATGCCTCCATGGCCATGACCACGCATGCCGATGACCTCGAGATGACGAGCGGTAACCTCATTGGCGGGGTCAAGAACCCCTACGTCACGGAGTCGGAGTGGGGTTGGCCCATGGACCCGACGGGCTTCCGCTACCTGCTCAACTTCCTGTCCGATCGCTACCGCGTACCGCTCCTCGACGTGGAGAACGGCCTTGGCGCCAAGGACGAGCTGGTGGTGGAGGACGGTGTGGAGCGCGTACACGACCCCTATCGCATCGACTACCTGCGTGCGCACATCGAGAACCTCCGCGCGGCTGTGGAAGAGGATGGCGTGGACATCTTTGGCTACACCACGTGGGGGCCGATTGATCTCGTTGCAGCGAGCACGGGCCAGATGTCCAAGCGCTACGGGTTCATCTACGTGGACATGGACGACGAGGGTAACGGCGACTGCCACCGTGTGCGCAAGGACAGCTTCTTCTGGTATCAGAAGGTCTGCCGCAGCAATGGAGAGGACTTGGGGTAGGACTGTCTATCAAAGAGCGTAGGCGAGGCGCCTGGCCATGCAGCTAGGCGTCTCGCCTTTGAGCTACGTCTCCTGTGCCTCAGTGATGATGTTACGGTACGCGTAGAAGCTGTCCTTGGGAATGCGGCGGCAGTCCTTCTCATCAAAGTCGGTGCGGTCGACAAACACCAGGCCATAGCGCTTGTTGAACCCGTCCGAGCTGGACAGCAGGTCCACGAAGCTCCAGTGCTGGTAGCCGACGAGGTCGATGCCGTCTTCAAGAGCCAGCGCCATCTCGTGTACGTGATCACGCAGGTAATCGATGCGCTTCGGGTCATGCACGTGGCCGTCCGCGTCAAGTTCCTCGCGCTCGCTCCAGCCGTTCTCGCAGATCATGATGGGTTTGCGGAAGCGTGCCCAGCACTCGTGTAGGGCTATGTGCAGGCCGCTGGGGTCATAGCTCCAACCCCATTCGGTGTACTCGAGGTAGGGATTGCGGGCGCCCATCGCTGTGCCCATGTTGAGAACGCTCCCCGATCCCGCAACGCTCACAACGTTTGTCTGATACCAGTTCACTCCCAAGAAATCGCAGGCACCGGCTTTGAGGATGGCGTCATCACCAGGCTCACGCGCGGGCATGGTGCCCGCCGCCTCCCACTTGTTGAGCAACCACCGCGGGAACGTACCGTAGACGTAGGTCTCCATCGGGGCGTAGGCGACCTCTTCCTCGATGTCGTAGGCGGCGCGCACATCTTCGGGAGCGCAGGTCATGGGGTAGAGCGTGGGGTACGACACGTCCGGCCCGATCTTGGCCTCCGGGCACAGTTTGTGACATGCGGCAACGGCGCGAGCGTTGGCAAGGTACATATGGTAGTTGGCCTGGACGCTCTTGCGAGCCAAATCTGGGTCATCATCTTTGAGGCCCAGCATCGATGTGGCAAAGCACATCACGCTCTGTTCGTTGATGGTGATCCACCAACGTACGAGGTGCCCAAAGCACTCGAAGCACACGCGACAGTAGCGCTCGAAGGCGTCCACGGCACGGCGGTCCACGAATCCTTCGTAGCGCTCCACCAGCGCCCACGGGATGTCGAAATGCAACAGCGTAACGACGGGCTCTATCTGCGCTTCGTTCAGCAGCTGAAGAAGCCGCAGGTAGTAGGCCACGCCTTCTTTGTTCACCTCGCCGTCGCCATCGGGGATGATGCGACTCCAGCAGATGGAGAAGCGGTACGACGTCAGGCCCAGCTCACGCATAAGGGCCACGTCTTCTTCAAGGTGGTGATAGCCATCAGCGGCGACGCTTGCGTCTGCCTGGTTGGCAGCGCGTAAACGGCAGCGTTCATCTGCCGTATTCCAGCCCTTACCGCCTTCGCACTGTGCGCCTTCATACTGGAAGGCGCTTGTGGCTGCTCCCCACAAGAAGCTCTTGGGAAATGCTGACATGTCGTACCCCTCTTTCTCCCACCTACCGGTTGTTTCCTCTCTAAGGTACTACGTATGGCGGCACGCCAACGTTGCCTTGAAGTGCACCTGTTGCATAAACCGGCAACGCAGCTGCCAACATCATGCCTACCGAGCCATGCGGGCCATAAGGCGCTACAACAGAGACGCGTGTGTCATGCGGCTGGTAGCATACAGAGTCAGAGTGAGCCGTCGCAATCGAGGACATCGCCATGAAGTCAGTCCACGACATGATTACTTATCTCGACACTGAGACCGAGCGTGATACGCGCTACGAGGTGGTGTCCCACTTGCTTGCGCACCTGCGTGACCTGGACGGCCTTTCGCTCTCTGAGGTTGCACGCCAGACCTACGTCTCAAAGTCGACGGTGTCGCGCGTGGTGCGACGCTTTGGGTTTGAGAGCTATGACGAGTTCTTGGCCGTGGCACGTCGCTTCGTCAGCCAAGACCCCTCGGTTACCTTGCGCATCGCGCCCGCTGAGCTGGATGCACTGAAAACCGGAGACGGGAGTTACATCGATCTCTACATAGGTGAGCTATGCACGGCTTTGCAAGACCTGAAGAACACGGTAAATGCCGAAACAATCGATGGGCTCATCACACAGATGATGACGCGTGAGACTGCGCTCTTTGCCACCGAGCAGCCGCTGATGATTGCGCGAGATGTCCAGGTAGCCTTCCTGGCTGCCGGTCACCTCATTCACGTTGGGGAGACTGGGAGCAAGAGACAACAGATTGCCCAGGAGCTCCCCAGTGGGTCGCTTGCTATTGTGCTTTCAAACTACGGACGCTACCTCGAGGACAATCGCGAGATGCTTGAGAGGCTTAAAAGTCGTGGTGTCGGACTCTACCTGGTGACCCTGTGCTATGACGGCCCAAGCTGTCTGCTGTTCGACCGCGTCATCAGGCTGTCTGCCCATGGATTCTCCGGTGTCGGTTCCTTCCCCATGAAGGCCTTTTTCAAGCTGGTCATTCGCCGACTGCTGGCTGGCCAGGCTCGCTGAGACGCAAGACGTCCTTTATTGGGAGCTTGAGTGCCGCCCGGATCTGAAAGAGACACTACAGGGCCCGTTTTGGTCGCGTCGGGCGGAGCTTCTGACTGTTGCAGAAACCTGCAACGGCGAGCCTTTATTGCAACATGCGGATTGACGTATAGCTGATAGCCTAAGAGATGGCAAACACCAGATAAGAAATTGCCGAAAATTTTGATAGCCAACGTCACATATATCGACATAGATTAGCTGTTTAGCACCATCTACATTTGATGGTAAGGAAGCGTGTAAACACACGGGAAAGGGAGAGAACCATGGCAGGACGCATCAACATCAGCAGGAGGAACTTCGTGGCAGGACTGGGCTTCGTCTCTGCAGCCGTGCTTGCGGCGTGTGGCAACAAGGGAGGCGATACCGCAGCTCCCGCAGCTGAGGCTCCTTCAACCGAGCCCTTCACCAAGCTTGTCGAGGCAGATGGCAACTTTGCCTATAACGCCCTTGAGGACGGGGTGGAATACCACTACTCTAACGTGCTCTCTCCGGCTTACTACGTGTTTGCCGGCACTAAGGACGCTGATGGCGCCGCCGAGCTGGTTGGCCAGCTGGGCCTCGCGCAGAGCATCGAGACCTATGTGGGCTCGGTTGTTGTGGTCAACCCCGTGGATGGCGCTGCGTACGGCGATGCTGACGTCGATGCCTTCGTGGCGCTTGCTGCCGCGGCTGGTCCCGCCAATAATGTCAAGGTCATCGGCGTTGACGAGGGTGCCGACTTCGTGCTTGGGTCGCTCGCTTCCAAGCTCTACTTTGTCGCGGGTGTCATGACCTATGGCGGCAGTGCGGCTGACGCAGCCGGCGTGCCCTTCGTGCCTGCGTATCTGAGCAATGCTCCGCAGGCTGCCGTGGATGCAATCATTGCCGCCAATGGTGCCACACAGGTTAGCGAGGGTGTCTACGAGAACGCAGACGACCCCCTGAAGCGTGTGATTGTTGCCTCCGATGCTGATCTTGCCACTGCGGCTGCTAACGCCTGGGAGCAGGTCTTCTCCAAGAACTATCGCCAGCACAACGAGGTCACCGAGTTCTACATGGCAAGCATTGCGGACTTCACTGATCCGTACCCGCTGTACTCCATCCCTGACTTCACGCAGTTCAACTACGTGGAGAACTACAACGCAGCGGTTGATGGCCTCGAGGGAGAGTACACCTGGTTCGAGTATGTGCCCACACGTCTGGCTGACGCCGCTGCCGGCAGCATTCCTGCTATCGTCACGCTGCATGGCAACCTCAACGACACGCGCGTCCAGGCCGAGTCTAGCGGCTGGCTTGAGCTTGCGTGCACCGAAGACCTTATCGTGCTCGCGCCGGAGTGGCAGGATGTGGTGTATGAGAGCGGTTCCGACGAGCCCCAGCCCAACTTCTTTGGCTGCGACGGTCTTCAGAACGACCGTATCGTCACCTGGCTTGACATGATGTTTGCCAAGTATCCGCAGATTGACACGCACCGTGTGTACGTGACCGGCCTCTCCGCGGGCTCCAGCGCCTCCGAGCTCTACGGCGTTAAGTACGCTGACACCTTTGCGGCTGTGGGCGGCGTCTCTGGCCCTGGCATCGACAAGGAGGAGATCGCCGCGCTGGCTGAGAATTGGGACGGCACGTTGGTGCCCTTCACCTACCTCTGCGGCGACCACGACTTCTTTGGCATGATTCCCGTGGATGGGTCGAGCCAGAACTCCTTCCCCGTGGCCGAGGACGGCACGAGAATCCAGGCCGTCGACCCCCGCGTGCCCATCTTCCCCATCATCCAGGCCTACCAGAAGATCAACGGCCTCGAGGTCCAGGAGATGGACATGACCGCCAACGAGTGGTTTGGCATCAAGTTTGACCAGACTAACGACATCATGCTCGGCGAGAAGAGCGCTCAGGAGAACGTCCTCAACGGAGCTGACGGGCAGCCCATCATGAAGCTCGTCGCCATCAAGGACCAGGCCCACTGGAACTGGAAGCCTGAGGCGGCCTACCTCTGGGAGTTCTTCCAGAACTTCAGCCGCTAGACTCGGCTGCGCACATGCGCTGACAGACAGCTCTCTCCCTGCCGCCCCGGGCTCCTTCCTGGGGCGGTTTTCTTTTGGTACGTCTCGGGGGTAGCCCCCAAGACGCACCACAAAGGTCCGACCCTCTGGTTCGGCGGCATTCATCAGTTTTGCTTATGGCATCCATGTCAACTTGGCGTGGATGCCTGCATCTGTGCTCGTGCTGGAGCAATTACAATAAAGGGCAGCTAGATACCTGCATACCGCATGCATGTCGAAAGGAATGATCATGGCCTACACTGCCCAGCTTACCGACGCCGCCCGTGACTACCACGAGCGCATGTCCCACGGCTACGTCTCTGACTTCTTCCGCACTGACCCTGAGTTCATCGAGCGCTTCGACAACTTCGCCTTTGACGAGGTCGTCGCCGGCACACCCGAGCTGGACGACCGCACACGCTTCATGTGCTGGATGGCCACGCTGCTGGGCTGCCAGGGCGTCGACGAGTTCCGCGCCATGGTGCCGGCCGCCCTGCGCATGGGGCTTGAGCCCGTCGCGCTGCGCGAGATCGTCTACCAGGCCACCGACTACCTGGGCATGGGCCGCGTGTTCCCGTTCCTCAAGGCCATGAACGAGGGCTTCGAGGCTGCCGGCATCGAGCTGCCGCTTCCTGAGCAGGCGACCACCGAGCCCACCGACGAGTCCCGCCGCGCGGGTGGCGCCGACGCCCAGTGCGCTGCCTTCGGCGAGCACATGCGCAACTTCTACGACGCGGGCGCCAAGGGCCGCGAGCACATGAACCACTGGCTGGTCAAGAACTGCTTTGGTGACTTCTACACGCGCAACGGTCTGACTATGGCTGAGCGCGAGCTCATCACCTTCTGCTTCATCGCGGCTCAGGGTGGTTGCGAGAGTCAGCTGCGCAGCCACACGGGTGGCAACAAGCACTGCGGCCGTACGCGCGAGTTTATGGTGGCCGTGGTGAGCAACAACCTGCCCTTTATTGGCTATCCGCGTACGCTGAACGCGCTTGCCATCGTCGACGAGGTCATGCCTGCTGAGTAGCCGCAAACGAGTGCGCC
>DJXA01000248.1:6738-8008 GCA_002449555.1 Atopobiaceae bacterium UBA7016
GTGCGCCTAGGGGGCTACCCCCAGGGCGCACCGATCGTCAACGGTATACTTACAGACAATACATGTGAGCTGGTTCTAGGAGAGGGGAACAACATGCCGTACGCACCTGATTATCTTGGTCACGACACGCCCAAGCTCGGCTTTGGCCTGATGCGCCTGCCCAAGGCGGAGGACGGATCCATCGACGTGCCGCAGGTTTGCGACATGGTGGACTGCTTCCTCGATGCGGGTCTGACCTACTTTGACACGGCCTACGTCTACACCGGCTCTGAGGAGGCTACGCGCAAGGCGCTGGTGGAGCGCCACGCACGCGACAGCTACACCCTGTGCAGTAAGGCCAACGCCTGGCTGGGCAACCCCACGGCCGACGAGGTCAAGCGCCAGTTTGAGACGAGCCTCCAGCGCCTGGGCACCGACTACCTGGACTACTACCTGCTTCACGCCATCCAGGACAACAACAACGACATCTATGACCAGTACCAGCTGTGGGACTGGGTGCGCGGCCTGAAGGAGCGGGGCGTCATCCGCCACTGGGGCTTCTCGTTCCACGCGGGCCCGGAGCGCCTGGAGCGCCTGCTGACAGAGAACCCGGACATCGACTTCATCCAGCTGCAGGTCAACTATGCTGACTGGAATGACGACGCCAACGTGGCCTCGCGCCGAAACGTCGAGGTTGCCACGGCGCATGGCGTGCCGTTCACGGTGATGGAGCCTGTCAAGGGCGGTATCCTGGCCAATCCGCCGCGCGTGGTGCGCGACATCTTTGACGCGGCGGGCAACGGGCTCTCGTATCCGTCGTGGGCCATCCGCTTCGTGGCGTCCATCCCCGGCGTGCTGACGGTGCTCTCGGGCATGTCGACGCTCGAGCAGGTGCAGGACAACGTGAGCTACATGCGCAACTTCCAGCCGCTGACTGCCGCTGAGCAGGATGTGGTTGCCCGCGCGATGGCCGCGCTGGACTCTGTGGAGCAGATCAAGTGCACGGCGTGCCACTATTGCTGCGAGGGCTGCCCCATGCAGATTCCCATCCCCGACTTCTTCGCGGCCATGAACCGCAAGCTCGTCTTCGAGAACGAGGCTGACGCCAAGGCCCGCTACGAGCGCACCAAGAAGAACGCCGGAGTGGGTGCGGACGAGTGCATTGGCTGTGGCCAGTGCGAGGGCGCCTGCCCGCAGGGCCTTCCTATCATCGACCTGCTCGCTCAGACCGCCGAGGCCCTCGGCTAAGGCTGTGTGCGCGGGCCTTCAGGGGCACCTCCCCGCGGTGCGG
>DJXA01000248.1:8141-9764 GCA_002449555.1 Atopobiaceae bacterium UBA7016
CCGCACCGCGGGGAGGTGCCCCGAGAGGTCACTACGTGATAGTAGGTGAAACGTGTTTCAATTTTGGCTACTCATACTATACTGATGAGGAACCAGATTGGAGCACCTATGAACACCATCGAGCTCATGGACGGGAGCGTCTCGTCCTTCTCTAAAACCGACCGCGCCATATACGAGGCCATTCGCAAGTTTCCCGACATGTATGCCACGAGCAGCGTGACCGACCTTTCGGCGCGTGGTGGCTTTAGCAAGCCCGCACTTACACGCTTTGCCCAGCGCCTCGGCTTTAGCGGGTTCATCGAGTTTCAGTACCAGTTTGCGCAGGACCTCGAGGCGGCACGCTCGCGTACCGACGCGCCCACCAACGCCGAGATCTATGGGGGCCTGCTTAAGGCGGTGGAGGAGCGCGTCGATCGAACGCAGCTGCAGAACCTGGTTGAGCGCATGCGCACAAGTCAGCATGTCTACATCATGGGCTACAACCTCTCGCGTATGCCGGCCGAGGAGCTCAACATCGCCCTGCAGTTTGACCCCACCATCCATGCGTCGTATCCACAAATCGATGTGAGCCAGCGCTTTGCCGCCGATGATCTGCTCGTCGTTTATTCCGCCGTCAGTGGTGACTCATTTAAGGGCCTTATGCACGAGTTCAAGATTGGACGCAACACAAAGCCTTACATGGTGCTGGTCACTACCAACTCAAAGCACCCGCTTAGGCGCAACTTTGACGAGGTCATCGCCTTGCCTACGGCCACTGTCGCCACCTCAAATCGCACGGCGCTTGCGGACACCTTTGCATTCCTGATGTTCAACGACTTGCTGACCGGGACCCTGCCCGCGGCAGGGGTGAGCGTCGCCGATTCGCCGATGAACGAATCAGTTAAAACAAAACAATAATTCAGTATTGAAACAGATTTCATTCTGTTTTATAGTGTTCCCAACGAACGGAAGCGCTTTCCAAACCGCGCGGACGCAAGGCCAGCAGCCGCGCACCAACGCACTCCAAGAAGGAAGGGAACCATGGATCAGTTTATCGAGAAGATGACTGCCGTTTCAGGCAAGATCGCCCAGAACTGGGTTATTCGCGTTATCATGAACGCCTTCATGATGCTTCTGCCCATCACTATGCTCGGCTCGTTCGCTGCGCTCTTCAAGGGCATGGGCATCGAGGCCTACCAGGCCTTCATTGCCTCCACGGGCATCGTCACCGTGCTCAACACCATCTACCAGTGGACGACCGGTATGATCGGTGCCTACCTCGCGTTCCTGGTGGCATACGCCTTTGCGCAGCATACCAAGTGCGCTCGTTCCGAGATGGCTGTTGGCCTCACCTCGCTTGCGTGCTTCCTCATCTGCACGCCCTACATCATTCCCGAGGAGCCCTTTGCTCCCAGCACCCTGCCCACCACGTGGCTGGGCTCCCAGGGCATGTTCAGCGCCATCATCATCTCCTTCGTCGTGGGAGGCATCTACCTTGCCTGCCAGAAGGGCCACGTTGAGATCAAGCTTCCCGAGCAGGTGCCCCCGTTCATCTCCGCACAGTTCTCCAGTCTGATTCCCGCCGCCATTGCGATGGTCCTTTCTGGCATCGTCTCGATGGTCTTTGCCGGAACCGAGTACGGC
>DJXA01000063.1 GCA_002449555.1 Atopobiaceae bacterium UBA7016
TCGCCGCCCAGGCCGAGCTGCGGAGAGATGCCCTTGGCGACCACTTCCTTGCCCGTCTCGTCCGTCACGCTCACGATGTCGCGGTAGCCATACGGGCTGAGGACGGGGCCAAGCAGGGCCAGGATGATGATGACCACGACGATGCCGAGACCGATCATGGCGCGGCGGTCGCGCAGGAAGTGGATGGCAACGCCCTTCCAGTAGCTCTGCGAGGCAAAGTTCTGGTCGGTGGTGATGTCGCGCCCGGTAAGGAACTCGAAATCCTCCTTGGTGGGCTGATACGTTGCTTCGGCCATTAGGCATCACCCTCCTTTGCGGAAACGCGGATGCGCGGGTCAAGCACGCCGTAGAGGATGTCGACCACGAGCATGATGCCGATGTACAGCGCCGAGTACAGGATGCCCAGCGCGAGCACGTAGTTGTAGTCCACGCCCTCGCCGGCAATGGCGTCAACCATCAGCTTGCCGATGCCGTTGATGCCGTAGATCTTCTCGATGACGAGGGCACCCGTCAGCAGGTCAACCACCAGCGGCGCGAGCACCGTGACAATGGGGATGAGGGCGTTGCGCAGGATGTGGCGCGTGACCAGCTTGGCGCCATACATGCCCTTGCTCTCGGCCAGGTGCACGTAGTCTGAGTCCATGACCTCGACCATCTCGTTGCGCGTGAAGCGAGCCACGGTGGACATGGTAAAGAGGCTCAGCGAGATGGCCGGCAGGATGGACGAGTACAGGAAGCGCGAGCTGTCGAAGAAGTACGGGAAGATGCTGATCTTGTACGAGAAGTAGTACTGCAAGAAGATCAGGAAGACGTAGCCCGGCACGCACACGCCCAAGATGGAGAACACCGTACAGAAGTGGTCGAGGAAGTGCCCCTTGTTGAGGGCCGCCGTGATGCCCAGCAACAGGCCCACCGCCGTGCCCAGCAAGATGGCCAGACCACCGATACGGAACGAGTTGGAGATGCAGGTGACGAGCACCGTCTTGATGGGGGCGCCGTAATACAGCGACGTGCCCTTGCCGAAGTCGCCGCGCACGAGGCCGGCCATATAGCGGCCAAACTGCACGAGTATCGGGTCATCAAGGCCCATTTCCGCACGCTTGTTGGCAATCTGCTCGGCGCTCATGCGCTCGGACGGGAAGGGGTTTCCCGGCATGATGCGTACGAGCACAAACAGCACGAAGATGATCAAAAGCAGCGTTGCCAGCGCAAGCCCTATTCGTTTGAGGATGTACTTCGTCATGAAGACCCCTCTCTAATAAGAGGGGCACCGGAGCAAGCGATGCCGCCGCTCCGGCGCCCAAGGATACCTACGGGCAGAAAGGTGCGTGAACTACGCGAGGGTAGCGGACTTGTACACGCGGTTCAGGGCCACCGGGTGGAACTCGATGCCCTCGGCGCCAGCAGAGATGAGGTTGGCGTTGGCCTTGGTGTACAGCGGGGCAATGACGGCCTCCTGCATAACCAGGGTCTCGGCGTCGTACAGAGCGGCCCAACGAGCGTCGTAGTCGTTGATGTAGGCACCGGTGGTGCAGTCAGCGATGAGCTGGTCGTACTCGGCGTTGCTCCAGAAGCCGTAGTTGTTGGAGTTGTTGGTGATCCACATGCCGAGGTAGGTCATGGGGTCAGCGTAGTCCGGCCCCCAGCGGGTCAGGGCGACGTCGTAGTTGTCGTTCTGCATCTTGTCGAGACGCTCGGCCTTGGTCATGCCCTGGAGGTTGAGCGTGACGCCGGCGAGGTTGCCCTCGACCTGCTCCTTGATGGCCTGAGCCACCTTGGCGACCTCGTCACCCTCGTTGTTACCATAGATGATGGTGAACTCGAAGGTGTCAACGCCGAGCTCCTTCTTGGCGTCCTCGAAGTACTTCTGAGCCTCCTCGGGACGATAGCCGATGAAGTCAGCGAACTTGGCTTGGTCGTTAGAGAAGTCCTCGCCGGTGGTGGCGCTGGCGGCGAACTGAGGCGGAACCGCGGTGTAGGTGGCCAGCGAGCCGTCCATCACGTAGTTGTCGACGAGGGACTCGCGGTCGAGCGAGTTGGAGATGGCCAGACGCAGGTTCTGGTTGGCGAGCATGCCGCCCTGGGCGTTCTTCTCGGTCTGGGAGAAGGAGAGGTACCACATGTAGCCAGCACCGGTGACCTTGAGGTTCTGGGAGAGCTCAGCGTCGTCCTCGGCGGCCTTGACCTGGCTGCCGGAAATCATAACGACGTCAAGGGAGCCGTTCTTGAAGGCGGTAAGAGCGGAGTCGGAGGAGCCGACGACCTGGTAGGAGATGCCCGGGAGCTGGACGCGAGCGGCGTCCCAGTAGCCCTCGTTCTTCTTCACGGACAGGTTGGCGGTGCCGGGGAGGTAGTCCTCAAGCTGGAACGCGCCGCAGGACAGGAAGGTGTCCGGGCTGGTGCCATAGGTACCGTCCTCGAGGCTGTTGTAGAACTCCTCGTTGATGGGATAGAAGGTGGGGAAGTACATCAGCGAGGGGAAGAAGGACACAGGGACCTCAAGCTCGACGACGAGGGTCTTGTCGTCGGTGGCGTTGACGGCCAGCGTGGTGGTGTCGGACTGCTCGCCCGCGATGATGGCGGCGGCGCCCTTGATGTTGCCGATCTCGTCCATCATGTAGGCGTACTCGCCAGCGTTCTGGCAGATGCGGCGCCATGCGAAGACGAAGTCGTTGGCGGTGACGGGGGTGCCGTTGGTCCACTGCGCGTCACGCAGGTGGAAGGTGTAGGTGCAGCCGTCCTCAGAGAGGTCGTAGGACTCAGCGAGGCCCGGGATGGCGGCGCCGTCGGCGTCCATCTGCATGAGGCCGTCGATGCAGTCGGCGATGACCTCGAAGGAGTCGCCGTCGGTGGCGAGGTCGGTGTCGAGGGACATCACGTTGGTGCCGAGCATGACACCAAGGTACTTGCCCGCAGGAGCGGCGGCATCGGTGCCGGCATCGGTAGCGCCGGAGTCAGAGGAGCCACCACCGCATGCGGCCAGGAACAACGCGGCAGCACTGCCGGCTGCGCCGAGGAAAGAGCGGCGATTCAGGTTCTTCATACGATTTCACATCCTTCCGATGGTTCCCCGCCTTCTTCTGCGGGGACACAACTGCGACGCGGCTACCTTACGGCAGATGCGTCGCAATCATGGGGTCACGGGCGATTATGAAATCAACTCTTATTGAAATATGGCTCGCGCGGTGCGGTTCGCGGCGCCCTCGGTGCGGCTAGGGGGCTACCCCCAAACCGCACCGGGCTTGCTTACACAAGCTTGCCGCGGCAGTGGTCCATCATGTGCTGGATCATCTGAGCTTCCCAGCCCACGTAGTCGTGCTTGCGCTCCACGAGGGCGCCGTCCACAAGCTCCTCGAACGAGACCTTGATCTTGTTGTAGCGCGTGACCTTGACCGGCTCCTCGAGCGTGAGGCAGGTCTCGATGGCCTTGGCGGCCTGCAGGCCCATCATAAGGCGCGGGTTGTACATAACGTGGTTGTTGCCGTCGTCGTCACGCCACACCACCACGCACTTGGTGACGCCAATCTGGTTTGCAGCGAGGCACGCCGCGTCATCCAGCGAGTTCAGGGTGTCAATGAGGTCCTGTGCCAGCTCGGCGTCGTCGGCGGTCGCCTTCTCGCAACGCTGGGAGAGGATGGCCTGGTCCTTCACAAGCTCCTTGATCATGGGAGTTCCTTTCGTTAGAGGCGTTGTCTAGCTGTCTTGAAGCAATTTCGCACAGCTATTCTAGGTATCGGTCGCGCACTGACGCAAGCGTCTTCGCATCCAACCCAAACTCATCAGCAAAGTATGCCTCGCGCGTGGGATGGCGTTCGTCGATGGCCGCAAACACCGCCTGCAGTGACGCGGCGTTCACGCCGTTGACCTCCGCCCAGTTTGCACGTTCGGTCTCCCCCACCCACTGGGGAATCTGGTCTGCCGGCAGGTTGATGATGCTTGCGCGGTACTGATTTGTGAGCAGGAACTCGTCAATAATCGCCTGGTCAGGCACCCCAAGGGCCGTGAGCAGCAGGGCCGCGCAGACGCCCGTGCGATCCTTGCCCGCCGAGCAATGGAAGTAGAGCGGCGCTTGGCCTGCGACGAAGCGCTCCATCAACGTATGAACCGCACGGTTGCCAAACGCCATCGAGGCGTACAGCTGCTGCATGAGGCCCGGTCCATACTCCGCGAACTTGCCCTGCAGCCGCGCGATGCCCTTGGGCGAGAAGTCAACCTCAAGGCCGTCCTCGTCCTCCATGCCGCCCATGCGCACGTACTCACAGCCGGCGGGCACGTAGTCGTCCTTGCCCTCGGCCTCGCCTTCCGCACGCAGGTCAAGCAAGAAGCGCAGGCCAAAGCTATTGACAAGCGCTTTCTGTGCGTCCGTGAGGTCGATGAGGGCAGCCCCGCGGTACAGCAGGCCATGCCGCACCGTACGCCCGTCGGCGGCAATCTGCCCGCCCAGCTCTCGCAGGCTCAGCTCATCGGGAAAGCCGGCAATATAGCCCGGCGTCGTGGTCAAATCCATATACCCCTCCATCCATTGCGTCTCATGAACCCATCGTAGCAAAGCCAAGGTTGGCGCTGTTTGTGCAAGCCTTCGGCAACAGGCGCCATAAGCGCCCGCAAGGATGTACCATAGGCGCGTTCTACTCATCGCGTCATCGCCCTCGGCAGAAAGCGTCGTCACCATGGAACAGCTCGACCTGCGCGACCTCCTCACCAAGTCATACGCCGTGTGCGACGCCCTGCGCAGCGCCAACGTAGGCAATGCCCAGTCTCTGAACAGCCCCCTCAGGACGCAGCTCAAGAGTGAGCTCGCCCTGTTTGGCTCGGCGCTCGCCGAGGCGGACGGCGTGGTTGCCGACGACGAAATCGAGTTCATTCGCGTCACGCTGGGCTATTCGCTGGAGAGCCCCATCATCAAGTCCATGCACCACAAGCGCTACGTAACCCCGACGATACGCAAGGGCGTGCCCGAGATTCTGAAGTACGCGGTGCTCTCGGACGCAGGCAACAAGCTGCAGCCCGACCCCTTCAAACGCCAGGCGTCCATGATCATCTATGACACGTTCAAGGTCTTTGGCATGTCCATCCTGGCGTTGCGCACGCACGAGACCACGAGCGCTGACGCCGCGCAGCTCACGAGCTACCTTGAGGACATGGAAAAGATGCTGCGCGAGTACGCCGTGTGGCGTCCGGGAAGCCAGAAGTTCTACCAGACGGTGGAGCCTTCGGTGGACCTTGCCTCTGCGAAGGCGCCCGCCGGTGGCGAAACCCCTGACCTCACTACTGGCGGCGAAGCCTCCGACGACCTGGACGAGGCGCTGGCCGAGCTTTCTTCACTCATTGGCCTTGAGGGCGTGAAGCGGCAGGTCAACCTGCTGGTCAACCTCATTCAGGTGCAGAAGATGCGCGAGCGCCAGGGCATGAAGCCCGCCGACATCTCGATGCATATGGTGTTTCTGGGCAACCCGGGCACAGGCAAGACCACCGTGGCCAGGCTGGTCGCACGCATCTATCGCCTGCTGGGCGTGCTGCGCAAGGGGCAGCTGGTCGAGGTGGACCGCTCCGGTCTGGTGCGCGGATACATCGGTCAGACGGCGACCCGCACGCAGGAGGTCATTGAGGAGGCGCTGGGCGGCGTGCTCTTCATTGACGAGGCGTACGCACTGACCGTTGACAAGGGGCAGGGCGACTTTGGCCAGGAGGCGGTGGACACGCTGCTGAAGGCCATGGAGGACCACCGCGACGACCTCGTGGTGATTGTTGCCGGCTACACCGACCTCATGGAGCGCTTCCTTGACTCCAACCCCGGCCTGCGGTCGCGCTTTGGCACTGTCATCCACTTTGACGACTATACGGCCGAGCAGCTCATGGCCATCTTGCGGCAGAAGCTTGAATGGCAGGAGTACCAGCTCTCCCCTGAGGCCGAGGCGCGCGCCCGCGAGATGATCGAGCACCGCGTGGCCACCAAACCCGAGAACTTCGCCAATGCGCGCGACATCAGAAACTTTATGGAGTGGGCCATCGCCAACCACGCCATGCGCGTGGCGCGTCTTGAGGGCGCAGGCGAGAGCAAGGACATCTTGGGCACCATCCAACCTGAGGACCTGCAAGACTGGGAGTAACCACATTACAATTCGAATCTATTTGATTGAGATTCCCGCGGCGTGGGGATACTACCAACGCACGTCGCGTCGCCCGCAAAGGAGGAACTATGGCTTCCAACGCAAAGCACCTAGCGACAGCACCCAAGAAGGCAGCGCCGAATGGCACCGCTACATCGGGAGGCTCCGGCATCAGCCTTGCCGGCGTCATCATCGGCATCATTGGCTGCGTCATCATCACCGCCTCATCCGTCTACACCGCCCTTAAGATGGGCGCCCTTCCCTGGCCCACCATCTTCACGTCCATCACCGCACTCGTGCTGCTGCGCGCCTTTGGTCACAACAGCCTGAACGAGGCCAACGTGACGCAGATCATCATGTCAGCCGGCTCCATGGTGGCGGGCGGCCTCGCCTTCACCATCCCGGGCATCTGGATGCTGGGGCAGGCTGACCAAGTCAGCTGGGTCGAGATGCTGTTGGTCGCGCTTTCCGGCACACTGCTTGGCCTGGTGTGCACAGCGCTTATTCGCAGGCGTCTGGTGGAGGAATCCAACCTTGAGTACCCCATCGGCGTGGCGGCCGCACAGACCCTGCGCGCGAGCCAGGCGGGCGGCGCCACCGGCGTCAAGCTCTTTGGTTCCATGGCTCTGGCCGGCGCATGGGCCGCTGCCCGCGACGTGCTGGGCGTGATTCCCGCCATGCTGCTCACCCTGCCCATCCCCGGCGTGAGCTTTGGCCTGTACAACAGCCCCATGATGCTCTCCGTGGGCTTTCTGGTGGGCGGCGCGGCCGTGGCCTTCTGGTTTGGCGGAGCCGTGCTTGCCAACCTCGGCATCATCTGGGGCGGCACCACGCTAGGCCTGTATGACGTAGCCACCGCTCAGGGCATCGTCTCCAGCCTGGGCATGGGCCTGATGATGGGCTCTGGCTTGGGCGTGGTGCTGCGTGACATCATCCCCAGCATCCCGCGTTACTTCAGCCGCAAGGGCGAGAAGGGCGGCGGCCTGCGCCTGCTTGACGTGGGCGGCCTGGCACTGCTGGTTGCCGCAGCCTCGCTTCTGGTGAGCTTTGGCCTTGGCCTGAGCCCCGTTGCCAGCGCCGTCATCGTTGCCCTGAGCTTTGTCACCACCATCATGAGCGCGCAGTCCGTGGGTCAGACCGGCATTGACCCCATGGAGATCTTCGGCCTCATCGTCCTGCTTGCCGTGGCAGCGCTGGGCGAGTCCAGCCAGATCAAGCTCTTCTACGTGGCCGGCATCATCGCCGTGGCGTGCGGCCTGGGCGGCGACGTGATGAGCGACTTCAAGACGGGCCAGCTCATCGGCACCAACCCGCGCGAGATGTGGATTGGCCAGGCCATCGGCGCCTTGCTGGGCACCGGCGTCTCTGTTGCCGTCATGGTTGCCCTGGTGAGCGCCTACGGCACCGGCGCCTTCGGCCCGGGGCAGCAGTTTGTGGCTGCTCAGGCCTCTGTGGTGGCCACCATGGTCTCGGGCATCCCTAGCGTCCCCGCGTTTGCGGCGGGCCTGGTTGCGGGCATCGTGCTGTACTGCCTGCGCCTTCCGTCCATGATGATCGGCCTGGGCGTGTACCTGCCGTTCTACATGTCGCTGTCCGCACCGATTGGCGCTTTGGTCAAGGTCGTCTACGACTTCATCGCCAAGCATGGGAAAGGCTCTGAGGGCGAGCTCAGCCACGACGACACCGGCATCGTCGTCGCCTCCGGCCTTCTGGGCGGCGAGTCCATCGTGGGCGTCATCATCGCGCTTATGACGGTTGCCACCGGCCTGATGGGCTAACGCGCCATCCCGCGGGACCAAAGGGTCGGACCT
>DJXA01000090.1:0-2923 GCA_002449555.1 Atopobiaceae bacterium UBA7016
GCCGATGCGTGAAATATGCTTATAAGGGAATCTATGAAGATACTAGATTGTGTACAAATGAATAGGGTACAATCAAGTTAACGAAAACCAAGGAAAGGGGATTGCGATGCCAGAGAACGAAGTACTCGATCTTGTCATTGTTGGTGCGGGCCCGGCGGGTTTGTCTGCAGCAATCTACGCTCAGCGCGCGCTGCTCAACTCAATCGTGCTCGAACAAGAGGCGGTTGGTGGCCAGGTCATCCTCACCTCTGAAGTTGATAACTATCCCGGCGTGCCGCATACGGACGGATTCTCGCTGGTAGATGCCATGCAGCGCCAGGCGGAAGACCTGGGTGCCAAGGTCGTGATGGAAAACGTCCTGCGCATCGAGCGCAATGAGGACGGAACCTTCGCGGTCACCGTTCCGGGCAAGGTGTACCAGACCAAGGCGGTCATTCTTGCCGGTGGCGCCACGCCGCGTCACGCGGGCTTTGCCGGCGAGGAAGAGTTTGGCGGCAAGGGCGTCAGCTATTGCGCAACCTGCGACGGCATGTTCTACCGTGGCAAGCAGGTCTTTGTTATCGGCGGCGGCAACTCCGCGGCCGAAGAGGCGCTCTTCCTCACGCGCTTTGCGAACAAGGTCGTCGTGGTGGTGCGCAAAGACCATCTGCGCGCTCAGGCGTCGGTGGGCAAAGAGCTGGCCGAGAACCCCAAGGTCGAGGTCCGCTACCTCACCAGCATCACCAAGGTCGACGGCGACGGCATGATCACCGAGGTCACGCTGCGCAACAACACCACGGGCGAGGAGACCGTGGAGACGTTTGACCAGAACGTGGGCGTCTTCGTCTTCGTGGGCCGCGTTCCCGCAAGCGCCCTGGTGGGCGACATGGTCGAGCTTGATGCAGCTGGCTATGTCGTTGCCAACGAGGACCTCTCCACGGCAACCCCGGGCCTCTTCGTGGCAGGCGACGTGCGTCAGAAGTCGCTGCGTCAGATTGTCACGGCGGCAGCCGATGGCGCCATCGCGGCAACCTCGGTCTCCGCATACCTTGGCCATCCGGTGGCCAGCTAAACGCCGCGCAGCTCACAGTGGGTATTGGTGTCGCCTTGCCAACAGGTGACAAGAAATGAGGAGGAGAACATGGGCTTTTACGATTTCACGCTTCTGGACGGCAAGGGCAACGAGGTCAAGACTGCCGACTTCGCGGGCAAGGTGGTGCTGGTAGTCAACACCGCTACCGGCTGCGGCTTCACGCCGCACTACGCTCCCATCGAGGCGCTCTACGAGGAGCTGCACGACAAGGGCCTCGAGATTTTAGACGTTCCCTGCAACCAGTTTGGCGCCCAGACCCCGGGCTCCGATGACGACGTGCATGAGTTCTGCACCCTGCACTACAACACCACGTTCCCGCAGATGCACAAGTCCGACGTCAACGGCGAGAACGCGCTGCCGCTCTTCACGTGGCTCAAGGAGCAGAAGGGCTTCGAGGGCTTCGGCGAGGGCGAGATGGCTGGCTTCATGAACAAGCACCTGGCCAAGATTGACCCTGACTATCAGAACAACTCTGACATCAAGTGGAACTTCACCAAGTTTGTCATCGACCGCGAGGGCAACGTGCTCGCGCGCTTCGAGCCCACGGCTGACATGGACGAGGTTGTTGCCTATATCCGCGAGCTCGTTGGCTAGGGGATACAGCACATCGGGAAGGAATCTCGTCTAACTGTCATGGAGGGCCGCTGACCTAGTAGGTCGGCGGTCCTCCCGCGTTTTACACTAGAGCCACGTGGGATGCACCAAAGAGGAAGAGAGGCTTGCATGATCAAGCTTGCGCTGACTGACCTTGACGACACGCTCATCCCGCTGGCACATCGCGGGTCGGCGTCCGATCGGACCATTGAGGCCATCCACGCGATGCTCGACGCGGGCCTGCACTTTGGCCCAGTCACGGGGCGTACGCCCAGCGGCGTCAGCGCGACGTTTCACGAGGACGAGCGCTGTTATGCTACCGGCGCCTACGCCAACGGCCAAATCGTGATGCTTGACGGCGAGGTCATCCACAAGGAGTGGTGTTCGGCCGAGGCGCTGCAGCGCGTGGCCGACGTCATGGATGAGCTGGGCGAGGGCGCACTTGCGGTATACGACATTGAGGGGCCAGACCGGTCAGGCTGGTTTGTCTCAAGCGATGCCGCGCGCTGCGAGCATGGCTTTGGTTGGAAGCTCAACAACTATCACACCATGCCTCACGTGAGGGCTTCCATGCTCAAGTCTAATGTCCACGTGCTGTCGTCCTTGCCGCGCGAGCGTCATATCGAGATTCGTGACCTCTTGCGCCGCGAGGTGCCTGAGCTGGACTTTGTTTTCCCCAGCAACACTGCTCCGCTCATTGACGTGACGCCCAAGGGCTACGGAAAGGGGAGCGCGGCAGCCATCCTTGCTGAAGCGCTGGGCATTGGCATCGATGAGGTCGCAGTCTTTGGTGACTCTGAGAACGACCTCGTGATGCTGGCGTCGGTACCCAATTCTGTTGCCGTCGCCAACGCAAGCGACGAGGCTAAGGCGGCGGCTCGTTGGGAGTGCGGCTGCTCGGATGACGAGGGCGTGGCCGACGCACTGCTCGCCATCACCGCAGCGGCAGCCACGGGAGAAATGCCTTCCTTCATGCGCTAACGCGCCCAACCCGAACAAGTGGGACAGGCGCCGTAGTTCGGATTTCCGAACTACGGCGCCTGTCCCACTTGTTCGGGTTGGGCGAAGCGGTTACTCCTGCTCCTCCTGCATGCGCTGGAGGGTCTCCATCAGCGCGGGGATAACCTGCTTCTTGCGGCTCACGACGCCCGGCAGCACGGCGACGCCATCCACGGGGGTGACGCTGAAGGCACGGCTTGCGACTTCCTCAGCCGCCGATCCCCAGTACAGCATGTCAGAGGTCTGGCTCTTCACGTC
>DJXA01000090.1:3080-9078 GCA_002449555.1 Atopobiaceae bacterium UBA7016
GTCCTCGGCGGCCTTGCGGGACGCCTCGGTCATGAACGAGCCCTGGCCCACGCCGAAGCGCACGTTGCCGCGGCTGAAGACCTTGAAGTCAGAGTTGAAGACCTCGTCAGCGGTGCGGCCGGTGAGGTCCGCGCCGGCATCAAACATCTGGTCGGCGTAGGTGTCGGGGTCCTCGCCGCAAATCTTGGCCAGCTCAAGGCCCACATACTTGTCGCGCGGGGTGCAGGTGGGCGAGCGGAAGCACAGCGTGTCGGACAGGATGGCGGAAAGCATCAGGCCGGCGACGTTAGCCGGGATCTCAATGCCGTTCTCCTGGAAGATGTCGTAGATGATGGTGCAGGTGCAGCCCACCGGCATGTTGCGGAACATAACCGGGCCGCTCGTCTCGATGGAGCCGATGCGGTGGTGGTCGATGATCTCCATGATCTCGGCCTGCTCGATGCCAAACACCGCCTGGCTGCGCTCGTTGTGGTCAACCAGGATGACGTGCTTCTTGCGCGGGGCGATCATGTCAGACGAGGTAATGATGCCGGCGTAGCTGCCGTCTTCGGCCAGAACGGGGAAGAAGCGGTGACCGGTGCGAGCGACGACCTTCTGGGCGTCCTCAACGGCGGTGTTGACGGAGAAGCGGTCGGCCAGCTCGGCGTCGAGCATCTTGGCGCGCACCGGAATGGCCATGGTGACCAGGCGCGACGCGGCGTAGGTGTCGTACTTGGTGGCGATGATGGCGCAGCCGCGCTCCTCGGCGACCTCGCGCACCACGGCGGAGACACGGGCGGAGTTGCAGACGATAAGCAGGCCCGCGCCGGCGCGCACCGCGTAGTCCTGCGTCTCGTAGCGGTTGGTGGTGAGGACCACGTCGCCCTTGGCGATGATGTCTTCCATCATCTCGGGGCTCGTGCCTACGATGACGTGGCCGGTGGTGACGACGCCGTCAGGGTCGCCCACGACAAGCTCGCCCTCAAGGGTATCGATGATGTTGGAGAAGCGGGTTGCAGAGCGACCCACGACCTCGCTGTCAAGGATGTCCATGTTGGCGTTGGCGATGTCCTTTACTGTGATGAGGCCCTGCAGTGTGCCCTCGTCGTCGGCGATGCACAGGGTGGACGTACGGTCGTCGCGCATGAGGTTCCACGCGCGATACAGGCTCGTCTCGCCGTCGATGGCAGAGGTCTTGTTGAAGTTGGTGTCCTTGATCTGGGGGCTCGCGTCGGTGATGAGGCGCGGCTCCTGGAAGCCAAAGTGCTGCAGCACGAAGGCCGTCTCGCGGTTGATGGCGCCGGCGCGACGGGCCTCGTACTCGGTGGTGGGGTCTACCTGAGATTTCAGATAGGCATATGAGATGGCAGCGCAGATGCTGTCGGTGTCGGGATGCTGATGGCCAACGACGTTGACCTTACGAATGGCCTCGGGCATAGCTCTCTCCTCACGCTTGGTGCAGATGGATTCTTGAATACTCGCACTTGCGAGGGCAAATGAGAGTTGAGGAAGGCAAACGGCTCGGTCATCGGGCGATATTGGGGGATGAAGTGGCCAACGTATTCAGATGTATGACTAGAGCTCGATGGCGTCCACCTTGTAGACAAAGGTGACCGATCCCGTCATGTCATCGGCCTTTCCCGAGAAGGTGTCATACGAGTCGGCGGCCGATCCGAGGGCATCCACGCGGTCTTGGAGGTTGCCCAGATCGCCGTCGAGAACCTTCACCAACTCGTCGATGCCCTCGGACTTCAGCTGGCTGATGCCGTCCGTGAGCTGTGCAGAGCCGTCAGCGGTCTGACGAAGGGCGCTGGAGAGCTCTGACGCGCCACTCTTCAGGGCGTCGAGGCCTTGCGCAATGGCGGGCGCGGACTGATCGAGCTGGTCAATGCCCGACGAGAGGGAGCTTGCGCCCTCGCTCGCTGCGCCCAGCCCGTCAGAGAGCGCCTTGGCACCGTCGGCAACCGTGGTCGCAGCGGCAGATGTTTGCGACAACGCCTCATCCACGCCACCCACGGAAAGCTTGGCGCTTTCGACGGCGGTTGCGGTGGCTTCGATGGCGGTTGCAAGCGCGGCGGGGTCAATGGTCTCGAGCGCGGTGAGCGTGTCGATGGCCGCTTGAATCTGCGTCCGCTGTTCGTCGTCCAGCGGATGCTCCTCACTCTCTTGGTCGAGCAGGTCCTGCAGCTGGGCGATGGTATCTGCAATGCTGCTGGCCGATGTGTCGGCAGACGCGGAGAGCGCCGTGAGCGCCTCCTGGGCGGCGCCAAGGCCTTTCTCTGCGCCGTCAAACGCCTCGGTCGCGAGGGGAAGCGCCTGGGTACGCACGGCATCGATGGCGTCGCGCACGGCGGCGGTGCCCTCAACTAGGCCTGTCGCCCCTGCCGCCGCGTTGGCAACGCCGTCCGCAAGCGCCGAGGCGCCAGAAGAGAGGGCGCCCGTCGCCTCGGGAATGGCCGCGGTCTGCTCCTTAAACTGGTCGATGCCGCTTACCAGCTGGTCCTCGCCATCGGCAATCTGATCCAGAGCTCCCGTCAGGGTATCGGAGCCCTCGGAAAGGGCGGCGACTGCATCCTGAAGCGCGTCCATAGAGTCGGAAAGCTCGCCCGTATCAAGGTTGGAGGTGTCAAGGCCACGCAGCAGCTCTGGCGTCACGATGATGGCAACCGAAGCAAGCTCGAAGTCGGTGACGTCCGCCTCGATGACGAAGTGGTCGGGGATGTCGGCATCATCGGTGCTGAGGTCGAGGCTCTGCTGCATGCCGGGAAGCGCATAGCCCAGGGCCATGCTCGAGCTCGCGCCGTCGGTGAGCTTGCCGTTCTCGATGCTGACGTTGCGAAACACGGAGTGCGGCAGGGTGACGCTCGCCACGGCCACGAAGGGGGTGTACACGCGCGTCAGCGAGCCGTCGATGAGGCTGCCGTGCCACGAGGTGTTCTCAAAGTCGTAGCGCATGGAAAGGTGTCCGCTCTTTCCGGCAAGCTGGCTGGGGGAGACAACGGCGCCGTCGAGCGTATAGGTGACGTGCACCGCCAGTGGCGGCTGTGCGTCAGTGGTGCCCTGGTACTGCACCTCCTTGCCGTCGGTCTTCCAGGTGAGCTTGCCCGTGTTAGGGTCAGCGGAGAAGGTCTGCTCTGAGTCAATGTCGGCGAGCGCAGTCTCGTCCGTGATGCTTTCTGCCTGCGCATCGTTTGCGAGGACGATCTTCGACGTGATCTGTCGGACCGAGCCATCGGCATTGTTGTAGACGTATACCGTCTCGGCCTTGTCGACCGATGAGGCTTGGGCGGCCTGCGCCAGGCACGGGAAGCTGTTCGCGGCAAGCAGAAAAGAGAGGGCAAAAGCGGTGAGCTTGCGGGCATGATGCCAAGGCGCACGCGAAGCAAAACGTGACATAGATACTCCATCCAAGGGGAAGTGGTTCAATTCCTGAAGTTTACCATACACAACTTTCACCACTTGTGCGTGAAGTGAAATGTCATGACTCGACCGCCACAAAAATGCCCTATTCTAGCTGTGTGTGTTTTCGCTTGAGAAAGGCCGCCATGGATCTCGATATCGCACGTGTGATTAAGAGCATTCCCAAAAAGCACGAGAAGCTAGAGCCTTCGCAGCTCGTCACCACGTGGGGAGAGGAGCTGTCGTCGTCGCTTGAGACGGTTCCGCTTGCCGAGCATCCGCGGCCCCAGTTTGCACGCAGGCAGGTCTGGGTGCTGAACGGCTGGTGGCAGTATGCGTTTGTCTCCAGCGAGGAGGCGGACGTGGCATGGCAAACGGCACAGGCACCAAAGAAGATGCAGGGCCAAATTCGCGTGCCGTTTTCGCCCGAGGCCTGGCTGTCGGGCGTGGGGCGCCAGCTGACGTCCAACGAGCTCCTGTGGTACCGATGCCGGCTTGGCATTCCGCAGCTGAGCGAGGGCGACCGCTGCATCCTGCACTTTGATGGCGTGGATAACCGGTGCGCGGTCTATCTGGGCAAGCAGCTGCTTGGCATTCATGAGGGCGCTTACCAGCCCTTCTCCTTCGATGTCACCGACCTGTTTGCCGCGGGAGAGTCGCTCCTTGAGGTGTGCGTCTATGACCCCAGCGAGACGGGCACGCAGCTTCGTGGCAAGCAGCGCCTTGAGTGCGGGGGCATGTGGTATACGGCGCAGTCCGGCATCTGGCAGACGGTGTGGCTTGAAGTCGTTCCGCAGAACCACATCGAGCAGGTGCGCATCACGGCAGATGCTGACCGCGGCGAACTGGTGGTAACGGCGTGGGTCGAGGGCAACGAACCGCTGGCCGTGAGCGTGTTTGATGACGCGGGCCTTCCGGTTGCCCAGGGCGAGGTTCAGCCTACCGAGGGCGTCAAGATGATGGCCACCGCGGTCTTGTCCCTTGACTACCCCAGGCTGTGGACGCCCGACGACCCGTACCTCTATCGTCTGCGCCTTACCTATGGCAAGGACGAGGTGCAGAGCTACTGCGCCTTCCGCACGATCAGCGTAGAGAAGGACGCCCGCGGCGTCGCGCGTCTGTGCCTCAATCACGAGCCGTTCTTCTTCCGGGGTCTGCTTGACCAGGGATATTGGCCCGATGGCCTGATGACCCCGCCCGCGGATGCGGCGATGGTCGCCGACATCCAGGCGGTGCGCGACATGGGCTTCAACATGGTCCGTAAGCACATCAAGGTCGAGCCCGAGCGTTGGTACTGGCATTGCGACAGGCTGGGCCTGCTGGTGTGGCAGGATATGCCGTCGGGCGGCGCCAACCCTAGCGATTGGCTTGCGCGCAACATTCCGACGCTGTTCAAGCGGTCGTGGCAATCGCTGCGTGACGACGAGTACAGCTATAAGCTGCTCGGTTCGGCCGACGAACAGTATCGCCGGGAGTGGACCGACACCATGCGCGATACCATCACGCGTCTGTCCAACCATCCTTGCATTGTGGCCTGGGTGCTTTTCAACGAGTCGTGGGGCCAGTTTGACGCGGGTGCGGCAACGCAGAAGGCGTGGGAGCTCGACGCGACGCGCCCGGTGCTCTCTGCGAGCGGATGGTATGATCAGGGCACGGGCGATATCCATGGCGTGCACAATTACTTCCGGGGCATGCACATGTTCTCGGATCCGTTTGTGGGCAAAGAGCTGGATGGCGAGCAGTCGGTGCTGGCGAGCACCGCAGGAACGCGCCTGGGGCAGAGCAAAGCGCGCGGTGCGCGTGCGCAGGTCATCTCCGAGATGGGTGGGCTGACCTGGCACGTAGCGGAGCACAGCATGTATCCCGTGAGCTACGGTTATGCGGATTTCGATTCTGAGGAAGCGTGGCAGACGGCGGTGGCAGAGCTGCTTGACAAGGCAGACCTGCTTGAGAACGACGGTCTGTCGGGCTTTGTGTATACGCAGCTGACGGACGTCGAGGAGGAGACGAATGGCCTCCTTTCCTACGACCGTAGGGTCCGCAAGCTGCGTTAGAAGAAAGACAGGTTGGCCATATGGCACGCAAGATTCTCATCAAGGACACGACTCGCGAAGAGCGCATCAAGATCGTGCAGAGCGCACTTTCGTGGGGCGATGACTGCGACAGCGTCTCGGGGCTTTCGAGCGGCGTCGACGCGATGTATCAGCCCTATATCGATGGCGAGCTGGAGCTTGCCGAGTGCAACCGTCGTGGTGCGGCAACGACGTACGTCAAGAGCGATCGCGACCGTCCAAGCACGGGCTCGTGCATCATGGGTCGCTAGGGGGCGCCGTGGACGCGAGTGACGAGCAGCTCGTAAAGGAGCTGAAGGGCCTCCTTGGCCAGACGGGGTATCGCAGCGCCTTGGACGACGAGCCCCAGGATGAGAAGCCTTCCGAGGAAGAGGGCTTCGGCGACTTCTTTGCCGCGATGAGCGCGTTTCGCGCCGCCAGGGCAAGCGGCGACAAGGCCGCCGAGGCAGAAGCCGAAGAGCGCCTGCGTGAGGTCGTGCGCGGAGAGCTCAGCTGCTGAGCGAGAAATCTGCGCCGTGGGCTCGGGCCCGGACATTCAGGACGGAGGC
>DJXA01000201.1:0-6467 GCA_002449555.1 Atopobiaceae bacterium UBA7016
TGGTTAAAAAGTTGCAATTATCATCTCGTGAGAGGATGGCCCATGGACCGCATCAAGGTCATCGAGGTCAAGGAAGACGTACTCGCAAACAACGACCGGGCCGCCCAGGCCCTGCGCGAGCGTCTGCACGACCAAGGTACCATGCTCATCAACCTCATGAGCTCGCCCGGCTCGGGCAAGACCACGCTGCTCTCGGCCACGCTCGACGCCCTGAGCGACGAGCTCGCCATCGGCGTGATGGAGGCCGACGTGGACTCCGACGTTGACGCCTACACCGTGCAGAGCCACGGCGCCCGCGCCGTACAGCTCCACACCGGCGGCATGTGCCACCTTGACGCGGCTATGACCGAGCAGGGCCTGCGCGAGCTGGGGACCAGCGGGCTCGACCTCGTCTTTTTGGAGAACGTGGGCAACCTCATCTGCCCGGCGGAGTTTGACACCGGCGCCGCGCGCAAGGTCATGATCCTCTCCGCGCCCGAGGGCCACGACAAGCCCCTCAAGTACCCGCTCATGTTTGAGGTGTCTGACCTCGTCATCGTCTCCAAGATGGACGTGGCGCAGTACTTCGACTTCAGCCTGGAGGAGCTGGAGAAGAACGTGCGCCTGCGCAACCCGCACGCCACCATCCTGCCCGTCTCGGCCAAGACCGGCGAGGGCATGGATGCCTGGTACGAGTGGCTGCGCCGCGAAGTAAGGCAGTGGAGAGCGTAGTGGACGTTGGGAGCCACCCCTTTGTCCACCGAACATAAGGAGAGGAACATGAACCAGTTTGACAGGCCTGGTGGACCGACCGGCCGCCCGCACGACGCCTACGGCGGCGCCAGCGTGGAGGAGCGCGCGCAGGCCATGCGCGGCGACATGACCGACGAGGAGATCTCCGCCCGCAACGTCATTCCCACGGCCACGCCCAACGGCGAGCCGTTCCACATCATTGCCGAGGAGTACTTCTCCGAGAACGACACTGCCACGCACTGGAAGCCCGCCACGCCCGATGAGCCCGGCCCCGCCGCTGCAGAGCCGCTCAAGCCAGGCGTCCTGCGCGAGGGCGCCAAGATCACGGACCGCATCCCCATCAAGCTGCACCTGCGCAAGGCCACGCAGGACGACCCCGAGTACTGGGGCCTCGCGGCCGTCATGACCGAGGACGAGGCGGAGCTCCTCAAGCACATGAAGGTGCGCGTGCCCGAGACCTTCCAAGAGGTGATCGAGGGCTCGGGCATGAACCCAGCGCGCGTGGAGAAGCTCCTCGACGACCTGTGCTACAAGGGCATCATGGAGTACAACTGGGAGAACCTCGACGGCACCAACCCCAACCACGAGCGCCGCTACGTGCTGCCGCGCTACGTGCCCGGCTCGGCCGAGTTCACCGTCATGAACCAGCACCTCCTTGAGGAGCACCCCGAGTTTGGCACCTTCTTCGAGCGCATGACGTTCTTGCCGCTCACCGTGGCCACCAAGCTGGTGCCGCCCGGCGGCGCGGGTATCGGCATGCACGTCATCCCCGTCGAGCACGCCATCAAGCAGGAGAACGTCACCGCCTCGGTGGAGCACCTCAGCCACTGGCTCAAGAAGTATGACCGCTACGCCGCCAGCTCCTGCAGCTGCGCCTTGGCCGAGCGCGCCCGCGGCGACAACGGCGGCCGCGACCCGCAGAACTGGTGCCTCGGCATCGGCGACATGGCCGACTACCTCGTCGAGACCGGCAAGGGCCACTTCGTCACCTACGACGAGGTCATCGACATCCTCCTCGAGGCCGAGAAGAACGGCTACGTCCACCAGATCACCAACATCGACGGCGAGGAGAAGATCTTCGCCATCTGCAACTGCGACGTGAGCGTCTGCTACGCCCTGCGCACCAGCCAGCTCTTCAACACGCCCAACATGAGCGCAAGTGCCTACCGCGCGCACGTGGACGAGGAGAAGTGCGTGGCCTGCGCCGGCTGCGTGGAGGTCTGCCCCGCCGGCGCCGTGCAGCTGGGCCAGAAGCTGATGACCACCCACGGCCGCGTGGAGTATCCCAAGCAGCCGCTGCCCGACGCCCAGAGCTGGGGCGAGGAGGACTGGGACCCCGACTACAAGAACAACAACCGCATCGAGTGCCACGAGACCGGCACGGCGCCCTGCAAGGTGGCCTGTCCCGCGCACATCTCGGTGCAGGGCTACCTGCGCATGGCCGCCCAGGGTCGCTATCGCGACGCGCTCGCCCTCATCAAGAAAGAGAACCCCTTCCCCGCCGTCTGCGGACGCGTCTGCAACAAGCGCTGCGAGGCCGCCTGCACGCGCGGCACGGTGGACGAGGCCGTCGCCATCGACGATGTGAAGATGTTCATCGCGCAGAAGGACCTCGAGGCCGAGCACCGCTACGTGCCAGAGCCGGTCATCCCCTCCACGCGCGGCCGCTTCCTTGAGAAGATCGCCGTCGTGGGCGCCGGTCCCGCGGGCCTCACCTGCGCGTTCTACCTCGCCAACATGGGCTACAACCCCGTAGTCTTTGAGAAGAGCCTGAAGCCCGGCGGCATGATGACCTACGGCATCCCCAGCTACAAGCTAGAGAAGGACGTGGTGGCCGCCGAGATCGACGTGCTGCGCGAGATGGGCGTGGAGATTCGCTGCGGCGTCGAGGTAGGCAAGGACGTCACCCTCGATGAGCTGCGTGAGCAGGGCTTTGCCGGCTTCTACCTGGCCATCGGCTGCCAGGGTGGCCGCAAGGCGGGGGTCCCCGGCGAGGACGCACGCGGCGTCACCAACGCCGTTGACTTCCTGCGCACGGCGCTCGAGAGCCCTGAGCACGAGGTCACGGGCTCGACCGTGGTCATCGGCGGCGGCAACGTGGCCATCGACGCGGCACGCGTCTCGGTGCGCTGTGGCGCCGAGAACGTGACGATGGTCTGCCTCGAGCAGCGCGACGAGATGCCCGCCCTGCCGCACGAGATCGCCGAGGCTGAGGAAGACGGCGTCAGCATCGTCAACGGCTGGGGACCAGCCTCCATCGAGGTGGACGACGAAGGCGCGGTGCGCGGCGTCACGTTCAAGCGCTGCACAAACGTCTACCACCCCGACGGCACCTTCTCCCCCACCTACGACGAGGCAACCACCACGTTCGTGCCCTGCGACAACGTGGTGCTCTCCATCGGCCAGAGCATCGAGTGGGGCAACCTTCTGGACGGCAGCGCCATCGAGGTGGGCCGCGGCGGCCGCGTCGCAGCTGACCCCGTGACCTACCAGACCGCGCAGCCGGACGTCTTCATCGGCGGCGACGTCTACACCGGCCCCAGGTTTGTCATCGACGCCATCGCCGCAGGCCACGAGGCCGCCATCAGCCTGCATCGCTTCGTGCAGACCGGCTCGAGCCTCACCGTCTCGCGCAACCAGCGCCACTACGTGGAGCTCGACAAGACGGACATCGCGCTGAACCCCATGGACTACGACCACGCCGGCCGCCAGATTGCCCCGTGCGAGCGCGTCGAGCGCATCCTGCACAACTGGCATGACCCGAAGCTCACGTTCACCGAGGAGCAGATTCGCACCGAGACGGCCCGCTGCCTCTCGTGCGGTGCCTCCATCGTGGACGAGAACAAGTGCATCGGCTGCGGCCTGTGCACCACGCGCTGCGAGTTTGACGCCATCCACCTGACGCGCGACGTGCCCGAGGCAAGCACCATGTACAAGGCCGAGGACAAGATCAAGGCCGTGCTGCCCTACGCCGCCAAGCGTGGCATCAAGATCCTACGCGGCAAGAAGGGGCCCAAGGCCGCCAAGTAGACACAGCTACAAAGAGCCTGTCGGCTGGGCAGCCCCGGTTGCCCAGCCGCACGCATGAAAGGAGAACGTATGAAACGACCCAACGCCTGGAACGACTACACGCCTGAGCAGCTCGCCGAGCTTGAGGCGCTGACCTCGGACTACAAGGCGTTCATCAGCGCCAACAAGACCGAGCGCGAATGCTGCGCCACGGGCGTCAAGCTTGCCCAAGAGGCCGGCTATGCCAACCTTACAGACTGCGTGCGCGAAGGCCGCGCCCTGAAGGCCGGCGACAAGGTCTACGCCGTCAACCGCAACAAGACCCTGCTGCTCGTGCAGTTGGGCATCGAGCCGCTTGAGCAGGGCCTCAACATCTTGGGTGCCCACATCGACTCGCCGCGCCTCGACGTCAAGCAGGTGCCGCTCGACGAGCAGGACGGCATCGCCTACCTCGACACGCACTACTACGGCGGCATCAAGAAGTACCAGTGGCTAGCGCTTCCGCTGGCCCTGCACGGCGTGGTCTGCAAGAAGGACGGCACCACGGTGAGCGTGGCCATCGGCGAGGACCCGGCCGACCCGGTGTTTTGCATCTCTGACCTGCTCCCTCACCTGGGCACCGAGCAGATGGGCAAGAAGGCGAGCGAGTTTGTTCCCGGCGAGGCGCTTGACGTCATCGTGGGCGACCGCCCCCTGACGCTGGAGGAGGGCTCGGAGGAGTCCCCCGTGCGCGCCCAGGTGCTGCAGGTGCTGAGCGACCGTTTGGGCATCGACGAGGAGGACCTCCTCTCCGCCGAGCTTGAGGTGGTTCCCGCCGGCCCCGCGCGCGACCTCGGCCTCGACCGCTCCATGATTCTGGGCTACGGCCACGACGACCGCTCCTGCGCCTACCCCAGCCTGCGTGCCCAGCTCGCTTGCGAGGCGCCCGCGCGCACGGCCGTGACCCTCTTGGTTGACAAGGAGGAGATTGGCAGCGTCGGCGCCACGGGCATGACCTCGATGTTCTTTGAGGACTCCATGGCCGAAATCTGCGCCCTGGCCGGCGTCGAGGGAGAGCTTGCGCTCAGGCGCTGCCTGCGCAACTCCCGCGTGCTGTCGAGCGACGTGAGCGCGGCGTATGACCCTGTCTTCGCGTCGGTCTTCGAGAAGAAGAACTCCTGCTTCATGGGCCACGGCCTCTCGTTCAACAAGTACACCGGCGCGCGCGGTAAGTCGGGCTCCAACGATGCCGACGCCGAGTACGTGGCCGATATCCGCCGCATCATGGACGAGGCCGGCGTGCACTTCCAGACCTGTGAGCTGGGCAAGGTTGACGCCGGCGGTGGCGGGACCATCGCCTACATCCTCGCGCGCTATGGCATGAGCGTCATCGACTGCGGCGTGCCCGTGCTCTCTATGCATGCGCCGTGGGAGGTGGCGAGCAAGGCGGACGTCTTTGAGGCGTACCGCGGCTACTGCGCGTTCCTGCAGGCCTAGGGGCTTTCTGCCATGCACGAGCTGGGCATCGTCTTTCATATGATCGACACCCTGGAAGAGGTGGGCCGCGCCAACGAGCTGACCTCCATCGCCAAGGTGACCCTCAACCTGGGCGAGGTCTCGGGCGTGCTGCCCGACTACCTGCTTGACTGCTGGCGCTGGGCCGCCGATAGGACCGAACTTCTGGCTGGCGCCGAGCTTGAGGTGGTGCCCATCGCGGCCGTGACGGTGTGCAACGCCTGTGGCCGCACGTACGGCACCGTGGAGCACGGCAAGATCTGCCCGCACTGCGGAAGCCCCGACACCGTGCTGTTGCGCGGTAACGAGGCCGAGATAGACACCATCGAGGGCTGGTAAGCTCCGCATGACAGGCGGCCTGCCGCGAGCGCGTGGCAGGCCGCTTTCTTGTTTGGTTGTGGTTGTATGCTAGCCGATCGCGTAGCTCACCGTCACCTGTGCCTCGATGCTCACCTCGCCCGGGGCCACCTTCATCGCGCCGCTGCCGGCATCCTCCGTGGCGGCCATCTCGTACTCCACCATGTCGCTTGTGGCTCGGTAGGTCGTGTTCTGGTATCCCTCGACGATGGAGACCACGTCGCCCAGGCTGACGCCCGCAGCCTTTGCCATGGCGGCTGCCTTCTCGCGCGACGCGCCGATGGCCTCGGTCAGCGCCTGGTTGTACGCCTCGTCGTAGGTGCTCGCATAGTAGTTGGGGCCATTCACGCCCGTCGCGCCTGCGGCGACGCAGGCCTGCATCAGCGCGGAGACTGCATCGAGGTCGACGTCGCTCACCTGCAGGCTCGTGCGCTGCTCGTAGCCCGTGATAGTGGGCTCATCGGTGGACCAGTCATAGGTCGGCGAGAGGTTGGTGTAGCTCGTCTGGATGGACTTCTCGTCAACGCCGGCGGCCTTCAGGGCATCGATGACTGCGTTCGCGAGCTCGGAGCCCTGTGCCTGGGCCTCCTCGGCCGTCGCGGCTGTGGCCACCACCTCGGTAGAGAAGCTCGCCTTGTCGGGGACCACCTTGACCTCGCTTGACGCGTTGACGGTGATGACGTTGGCCTGCTGTCCGTCTGCGACCACTACCGTGCGCGACCCGCAGCCGGCAAGCGCCACGCCCAAAGCCAGGGCTACCGCTGCCGCCGCACGCTGAATCCTCTTCATGTCTGTCTCCTTCGGGAGGGGCTGGATACGTCTTGTATACGAGCAACCTGTATCCATTGTCGCATCACACACGAAAGCGTCACAAG
>DJXA01000201.1:6592-7448 GCA_002449555.1 Atopobiaceae bacterium UBA7016
ACAAGCGCCTGAAGCTACCAGGTAAACGTTGAGTCCAGCATCAGGCGCATGCCGTTGAGGATGACGATGAGGGCCACGCCCGTGTCAGCGAAGACCGCGGCACCCATGCCCGCAACACCGGCGATAACCAGCACGAACACGAGTGCTTTGACCAGGATGGCAAAGCAGACGTTCTCGGCCACCACGTGCATGGTGCGCACCGACAACGTCAGGAAGCGCGGCAGCTGCAGAAGGTCGTCGGAGAGCAGCGCCACGTCGGCCACCTCAAGGGCCGTGTCGGACGCGGCGGCACCCATGGTGATGGCGAGGTCTGCCGTGGCAAGCGCCGGCGCGTCGTTGATGCCGTCGCCAACCATGGCCACTACCTGGCCCTCGTGCTGCAGGTCGCGCACGTACTGCACCTTGCCGTCAGGCAAGAGCTCGGACACCACGTGCGTCATGCCAATGGGCTTGGCGATGGCCTCGGCCGCCTGGCGGATGTCACCCGTCAGCATCTCGAGCGTCTGCACGCGCGCAGCCTTGCGGATACCCGCCATGGCCTCGGCGGCCTCCGGGCGAATCGTGTCGGCAATGCCCACCACGCCCACGGCCTTCCCCGCACGCATGACCACAAGAGCCGTGGCACCTTGGCTAGCAAGCTCGGAGACCGCAGCCTCGGCCTCGGGAGAGACGGTACCCTCTTCCTGCGCAAACGCGAGCTTTCCGATGACGCAGGGCTCACCTTCGACCATTCCCTTGACGCCGTTGGCGGCAATCTCCTGCACGTCGGCGGCCTCAAGCTCGGGCACGCCCAGCTCGTGCGCACGGACAACCACGGCACGGGCTAGCGGATGCGTGGACGAGTCTTCCAGCGCAT
>DJXA01000080.1 GCA_002449555.1 Atopobiaceae bacterium UBA7016
GACGGCTGGGTGGCTGCCGAGGAGCTGCGGCGACGTGGCATCATGGCGCGCGTGGTTACGGCCGTCGAGCCTGACGCCATCAAGAGCGACCTTGCGCGCAACGCCGCCCAAAGCGCTCGTGCGGCTGGCGTCGAGGTTATCCTGCGGCCTACGCAGGAAGAGCTGCAGGAGCTGCTTGACGAGACCGACATCGCGCTCGACGCCATTCTGGGTACGGGCTTCAAGGGCGTTCCGCGCGACCCCTTTGACCTGTGGATTGAGTGCCTTAATGCCTCTGGCGCGCGCGTCGTTGCCGTCGACGTGCCCAGCGGCCTGTCCGCGCAGACGGGCCACGCGGAAGGGCCGTGCGTAGTTGCCGACATTACGGTAACCATGATCGCGCTCAAGCCAGGCCTGATCAGCGAGCAGGGCCGTGACGTGTGCGGAGCCATCGTCGTGGCGCCGCTCGCCGAGGAGACCGAGCGTCTGGCCATCGATGCCGATCCGCTCGCTTGGCGCGCGGAGCTCGACGATTACCTTGGCGTCGCCCCGCAGCCCTCAAGCGCGGTGGACAAATTCGCGCGCGGGTCCGTGCTGGTGGTTGGCGGGTCCCTGCGTTTCCCCGGCGCTCCTATGATGGCGGCGATGGCCGCGGCCAGGGCGGGCGCGGGCTACGTGACCTTGGCGGTTCCCTCTCACATTGCACCGGTCGTCCAGTCTCACATGCTGGAGATTCCCGTCGTGCCCCTGCCCTGCACCGATGACGGCGTCTTCACCCCTGAGGCGGCAGACCTGGTAGAGCGCCTGGCAGCGGGTAAGGACGCGGTGCTCGTCGGACCGGGGATGCGGGTTTCCTCTGGTCCGGCCGCCATCGTCTCGCGCCTCATGCATCTGGACGTGCCGCTTGTCGTCGATGCCGACGGCCTCAATTGCGTCGCTCGTCTGACGGAGAACAACATCGAGTCGTTCCCCGAGATGCTGCGCCGCAATGCCAAGCTCGTGCTCACGCCGCATCGCGGCGAGCTGGGCAGGCTGGTGGATATGGTCGACACTCCGCCCGACTCGCTGGCCGACGCCATCGAGGCGGCGCGCCGCATCGTGTGGGCAGACGGCGGCAGCGAGCTTTGTGTGGTGGCCAAGGGCTCGGCCACGGCCTGCGTGGGAGTAGAGGCGGCGGTGCTGCCTAAGCCAGGTCCTGCGGCCCTTGCTACGGCTGGCTCGGGCGACGTGCTCGCGGGCATCATGGCGTCGGTGCTTGCCCAGACCGACGTCGACAATGCGGACCTGCCGATGCTCTGCGCCATGGCTTGTGAGGTGCACGGATACGCCGGGTCCATCGCGGCCGAGCGCTTCGGTTCGCGCGGGGTCATCGCTCGTGACGTGATCGACGCCGTGGGCGTGGCAACGGATACGCTTTCAGAGCACATCTCCTTTCCCGAGATGGCGCTTCAGGGATAAGTCGGGAGGCTTGAGATGGCAACGGTGAGAGGTCCAGAGGATCGCTGGGCATGGGTCGAGATCGACCTTGGGGCAGTTAAGCGCAACGTGCGCGCCCTGAAGAAGTGCCTGGGCAGGAACGTCGAGCTCATGTGCGCGGTAAAGGCCGACGCCTATGGCCATGGCGCGGTGCGCTGCGCGCAGGCCATGCTGCAGGCGGGGGCCAACCAGCTGGCCGTGGCAACGGTGCACGAGGGCGTGGAGCTGCGCGAGGCGGGCATCGAGGCGCCCATCCTCATGCTGAACGAGTGTCCCATGCCGGCGGTCGACACGCTCGTTGCCTACGATATCATGCCCTCCATCTACACCTTTGACTTTGGCCTGGTGTACGGCGAGCGAGCCGCGGCTGCGGGCAAGGTGGGCAAGTATCACCTTGCCATCGATACCGGCATGTCGCGCATTGGCGTGCTGCCGGTGGATGTGGTGGACTTCCGCCATGGCCTGGACTTCCACCGCGGCTTGGAGTGCGCGGGCACGTTTACGCACTTCGCAACCGCGGACGATGTGGATAGCTGGGACTTTCAGTTGCAGGCTAACCGCTTTGTCGATGCCGTGACGGCCATTCACAACGCGGGTCTCGAGACGGGCCTGGTGCACTGCGACAACACGCCGGGCATGATTCTGCACCCCCGCGCGCAGTTTGACATGTGCCGCGCGGGCATCGGCCTGTATGGCCTGCATCCCGCCGACAGCACGCGCGGCGTCGTTCGCCTCGAGCCGGTCATGAGCGTGCGCGGCCGCGTGACGCGCGTGGTGAGGCCGCCCGTCGGCGCCGGCGTGGGCTACGGCATGACGTACCGCGTGCCCAAGCAAGGCGTGCAGATTGCGACTGTCCCCATCGGCTACGCCGACGGACTCTCTCGTTCGCTCTCGAACAACATGGACGTCATCGTCAACGGAGTGCGCGCGCGTCAGGCGGGGCGCATCTGCATGGACCAGTTCATGATTGCGGTCGAGCCCGATGGGCCGCGGGGGTATCGCCCCAAGAAGCTCGTCGAGGTGGGCGACGTGGTCACGCTCATCGGTGACGACGGCAACGAGGAGATCACGGCCGACGAGATGGCCGAGCTGCGAAACACCATCAACTACGAGGTGACCTGCAACTTTGGCATGCGCCTCCAGAAGGTGTATGTCTAGGCGTAAGCGCGAGCGTCCGTCGCTCGCAGATGCGGAGGGCACCATGGCCGTCATGCAGATCCCGGGGCACGACCACCAAAAGCCGCGCGAGGTATCGCTTGAAGAGATCCGCGCGGTCTTGGGCGACTGCCAGCTGTGCCCGCTGGGCCAGACACGCACCAACTTGGTCTTTGGCGTGGGCAACCCGCACGCACGAGTCATGTTCATTGGCGAGGGACCGGGCAAGAACGAGGACCTGCAGGGCGAGCCGTTTGTGGGCGCCGCAGGCCAACGCCTGAACAGCCTGCTTGCGCTTGCTGGCCTGCAGCGTGAGGACATCTACATCGCCAACGTCATCAAGTGCCGCCCGCCTTCGAACCGCAACCCGCGTCCGGAGGAGATTGTGGCCTGCTCGCCCTTCCTGCGCGAGCAGATCCGCTCCATCTGGCCGGATGTCATCGTGTGCCTGGGCAACTTTGCCACGCAGTTCGTGCTGCGCACCGAGCAGGGCGTGACCAAGCTGCGCGGGCAGCTGTACCAGACGGGGCACTTCGTGGTCTGCCCGACCTTCCATCCCGCCGCCACCATCTACCACCAGGACTGGCTGCAGTACCTGGAGGCCGACATGCGTATGGTTGGGCAATGGCTGGCCGCGCACCCCGCAGAGGAGTAAGCATGGCTTTTGTGACTTCATCTCAGGAAGAGACCATCGCGCTGGGCGAGCGCCTGGGCACGCTTCTGCAGGCGGGCGACGTGTTGGTGCTGACAGGAGACCTTGGTGCTGGGAAGACCCAGCTTACCAAGGGCATTGCCGCGGGCATGGGCGTGGAAGACGACGTGACCAGCCCCACGTTCAACATCTTGATGGTGTACGACGGCGAGCGGATGCCGCTCTATCACTTTGACCTGTACCGCCTTGATGACCCCGACCAGCTTGAGGACATTGGCCTCTACGAGATGCTTGACGGCGATGGCGCCTGCGTCATCGAATGGGGCGAGCAGTTCTCCGACGAGATTGGCCCCGAGCGACTCGATGTATATCTGACGCGCTTGGACGAGCAAGCTGCGGTGGGCGAGGAGCCCCCGCGCGAAGTGCGCTTTGTTGCCCACGGCGAGCGCGCCGAGGAGATTGTCGCCGCACTGGAGTAGGTGCGAGCGCGATCCGTCGGGGCCGGGGCCGCGACCTTACCCGAGGGCTCCGCACGCCTTTGGCGTGCCGCTTCGCGAGTCGCCCTCAGGTAAGGTCGCGACCCCGGCCCCGTCTCCTTGGGCAGAGTTTCCGCTGGATGCGACCGTAGCAGCCTCGTTTTGGTCGCATTGAGCGCACGCGCCCGACGGCATGCGCCAACCATGCCCGTTTTGCGAGAGTGCTCCCCATCTGCTGTTACACGGCTACACTAGGTAGCTGCACATTTCACGCAGATGGGAAGCGTTATGGATATGAGCCTCTTTGAGAAGCCCCTACTCGTCCTTGCGATGGACACCTCAACCGACATGCTCGCCTGCGCCGTGGCGCATTGGACGCCTGGCGAGGACGGCTTGGGCGCCGAGGTCAAGGTCCTTGCCTCGGGCGACCACCTGTGCCGCCGCCAGACCAACGTGGAGTTGACCAGCACCGCGCTGGACTGCCTCTCGCGTGCAGGCTACACCATGGATGACGTGGACGCCGTGCTGGTCGGGCGCGGTCCCGGTTCGTTCACGGGCGTGCGCATCGGCATCGCTACGGCAAAGGGCGTTGCCTGTGGCCTGGGATGTCCGCTCCACGGCACCTCGACGCTTGACGCTGCGGCATGGAATGCCTGGCTGCACGGTGAGCGTGGCCTTCTGGGCGTGGTGGGCGACGCCATGCGCGGCGAGGTCTACCCGGGCATCTACGTGCTCGATGACGAGGGCCCCATGCGCACCTTCCCTACAGAGACCGTCATCAAGGCCAAGGCGTGCGTGGACGAGTGGGCAGCGCGTTCTGACCGCGACGAGCTCACCCTCACCGGCGACGGCCTGAAGAAGTACAAGGCGCAGTTTGAGGCGGCCGGCTTCGCGCGCTTCGTGGACGAGGCCGCATGGCACCCCTGCTCCGAGGGCCTGCTCCGCGCAGCCGCGTCGCCCGACCGCTACGACCCCAACGACAACGGCGATCCTGCGCTGGTGCTCCCCATCTACACGCGCCTCTCTGACGCCGAGGAGAACGAGCGCCAGCGTCTGGGCCTTGCGCAGCCCAAGAGCGCGAAGACGTCTGGCGTGTACGAGGGGCTCTCGGGCATCCACACGCAGCTGCGCCCCATGTCAGTGAACGACATCGCGCAGGTGGCGGCGCTTGAAGCGGACGCCTTTGCAGGCGCCGCGCACGAGCCGTGGTCAGAGAAGCTCTTTTACGAAGACCTCACCTCGTCGGGCCGCACCTGGTGGGTGGCCCATGACCAGGGAACTATTGTGGGCTTTGCCGGCGGCATGCTCGCGGGCGACCGCCTTGAGGTGATGGACATTGCTGTGCGCGACGACCGTCGCCACGAGGGCATCGGCAGCCGCCTGCTGGCGCGCCTTGCCTACGACGGCCAGACGCTGGGCGCCTCTGAGATCACGCTTGAGGTGCACGTGGGCAACGAGTCCGCGCGTGGCCTGTACGAGAGCGTGGGCTTCGAGCAGGTTGGCCTGCGTCGTGACTACTACGGACCGGGCAATGATGCGCTGGTCATGACTGCCGCGCTGCCGCTGGCCATCGACACGGAGAAGACGGGCGAGCGTCCCGAGCCGCGCCCCTCAGTGCGTCCCTGGCCCATCGTGCCGGCGCCGCGCAGCGAGGAGGCCGCAGCGACTATCGCCGCGGCCGGCCCGCTGGTGCTTGCCATTGAGAGCAGCTGCGACGAGACGGCCATTGCCATCATCAACGGTGCGGGCGAGGTGCTCTCCAACGTGGTGGCCACCCAGATCGACTTCCACGCGCGCTTCGGCGGCGTGGTGCCTGAGATTGCCAGCCGCAAGCACACCGAGGCTATCGTGGGCGTCTTTGAGGAGGCGCTCGCACGCGCCGGACAGCTGCTGGGCGTTGACACGCTTGCGCCGTCTGACCTTGCGGCCGTTGGCGTGACCGCGGGTCCGGGCCTCGTGGGCGCGCTGGTGGTGGGCGTGGCCTTTGCCAAGGGCCTTTGCGCCGCCACTGGCCTTCCGCTGGTGCCGGTGCATCACCTTGAGGGCCACCTGATGGCCAACCTCTTCGAGACGCCTGACCTGCAGCCGCCGTTTGTGGCGAGCCTCGTCAGCGGCGGCAATACGATGCTGGTGCACGTGCGTGCGTGGGGCGACTACGAGGTGTTGGGCCAGACCATCGACGACGCGGTGGGCGAGGCCTTTGACAAGGTGGCCAAGGCCCTGGGCCTGGGATACCCCGGTGGCCCGGTCATCAGCCGCCTTGCGGCAGAGGGTAACCCGCGGGCTATCGCCTTCCCGCGCGCCATGATGCACAGCCACGACTACCGCTTCTCGCTGAGCGGCCTGAAGACGGCCGTCATCACCTACATCGAGGGCGAGAACAAGGCCGGCCGCCCCATCAACGTGCCCGACCTCGCCGCGAGCTTCCAGGCCGCGGTGGTGGACGTGCAGGTTGCCAAGGCCGCTGCCGCCGTGGACGAGCTGGGCGTGACGGACTTCTGCGTGGGCGGCGGCGTTGCGGCCAACCCGGCCCTGCGTGCGGCCTACCAGAAGAAGTTTGGCAAGATGGGCGTGCGCGTGACCGTGCCGCCCATGGTGGTCTGCGGCGACAACGGTGCCATGATCGCGCTGGTGGCGCTGCGCAACCTGCGCGCGGGCGTGACGGCACCGCTCACGCTCGACGCGGCGCCCAACGCTAAGCTGGGCGAGTGGTCCAGCTCCGAGGCGCCCGTGGTGAGCGACGTCTGGCCTAAGCAACGCCGCTAAACAATCCATTTCCCATGGGCGAGGGGCCCAAATAGAGAGCTTCCATTTGGGCCCCTCGCCTATGGGGAACGCGGCTATTACCTCGCAGTTAACGTGGAGTTTCGTTTGCTTCCTTATCAAACGCGAGCCAGCTTGCATGGCCTAGCATTCCTGCTGCGCACGTAACTTTCACGCATTTGGTTGCAAGGGGGACGGGAATGGGTTCCGTCCGGTTGCGGGGCGCGAAAGGGGTCTTCGGCACCAAGGGAGAAAAGAGGAATCGCCATGACTGATGCCCGCTTTACCACTGCAAACATGCTCAACCAGCCTTCTCGTCGTGCATTCCTTAAGCTTTCTGGCGCTGCCCTGGGTGCCTTGGCGCTGACCGCCTGCGGCCCCGCCGCGCAGGAGGAGAGCAACTCCGGCGACGACGTCCCCGCCGAGGGTGCTACCGCATCCGCTTTTGCCGCCGATGGCACCCTGCGCGTGGGCATGGAGGCCGCCTACGCTCCGTACAACTGGCAGGCCACCGCAGAGTCCGAGTTCACTATCCCCATCGAGAACGTCTCCGGCGCCTTTGCAGACGGCTATGACGTGCAGATCGCCAAGACCGTGGCCGATGGCCTGGGCCTGACTCCGGTTGCCGTCAAGCTGGAGTGGGACGGTCTCATCGAGGCGCTGGGCCAGGGCCAGATCGACGTCATCATCGCCGGCATGACCGCCACGCCCGAGCGCGAGGAGTCCATCGACTTCACCGATCCGTACTACGTGGGCACCTATGGCCTCATGGTGCAGGCGGGCTCTGCGTACGAGAACGCCACCTCCATCCAGGACTTCGCTGGCGCTGCCGTCCTCGGCCAGAAGGACACCCTGCTGGACGACGTCATTGACGAGATCGAGGGCGTCAACCATCTCTCGCCGGTTCCCACCGTGCCCGACCAGATCTCCAACCTGCTGAACGGCGCCTGCGACGCCATCACCTTCGATGTGGGCAACATCGCCAGCATCACCGAGGCGCACCCCGAGCTCGTCGGCATCATCTTTGAGGAGGGCAAGGGCTTCTCCGAGGAGGTGCCCGTCAACATCGGCATCTCCAAGGGCAACGACGACATCGTCGCGCAGATGAACGGCATCCTGGCCGGCATCTCCGAGGACGATCGCCAGGCCATCTGGGCCGCCGCTGTGGACCGTCAACCGGAGTAACGAGCAGATACCAACTGTGGGATGGCGAGGAGGGGGCACCGTTCCCCTCCTCGCTCAGCACTGCGTGAAGTCGCTCGGGAGGGGAGCGGTGCCCCCTCCTCGCCCCAGGTGGCGTGAGCTGCATTACCAAAATCATATTTGAGCCGGAGGTTGCTCTTGTTGGAACGGTTACGTAGGTTTGGCAGGTTCGTGGTTGAGGACCACCGGTATGTCTTTTTGGGCACGTCGGTTGTGGCTGCTCTTGGGGTTTGGTTCTCTATGCAGCGGCGGTCGGACCTTAGCTTTTTGCGGTCGGCCTATGCGTTTGAGGTGTGCCTGTACTGGTTCCTCATGGGGTGGCTTGCGCTTTCGGCGGTGGCGCTTGTGCTCAAGCTCATCCATTGGAAGGACTATGCCGAATGGTCGCCCTTCCGCAGGAAGCCGCTGGTCACGGTGGTGCGCTGGCTGAGCTACGGCGTGTGGGCGGCAACGGCCATCCTCTTTGTTGACCGCGCTATCATGGGATTTTTCAGCGTGACGTCCGCGGCGCTCGCACAGGACAAGAATCCGTCGGGCTTCCTCAGCTCCATTGTCTACATGGTGGACAAGAGCTACGGCATCATCTTGCAGGGCATTCTCACCACGGTGGGACTGTCGGTGTTCGGTACGCTCATCGCCTTCGTGCTGGCCATCCTGCTCGTGTTTCTGCGCATTCAGGAGATTGATCGCTCGGACAACGATGCCGTGCGCTTTTTAAAGTCGGCGGGCGTGCTGTTTGCCAAGGTCTACTCCACCGTGGTGCGCGGTACGCCCATGATGGTGCAGGGCATGCTCATCTACTTCACCGGGTTTGGCCTGCTCAAGGGCACCGGTATGACGGTGTCGGAGATCGGGGCCGTTTGGACCACCTTCAGGGCGGGCCTCGTCACCATCTCGCTCAACTCAACCGCGTACATGATGGAGGTGCTGCGCGGCGGCATTGAGGCCGTCGACCCTGGCCAGAACGAGGCGGCTCGCAGTCTGGGCCTTTCGCAGTGGCAGGCCATGATCAAGGTCGTCTTTCCCCAGGGCGTAAAGAACGCCATCCCCGCACTCTCCAACGAACTCGTGGTTAACATCAAAGACTCGTCGGTGCTTTCCGTCATCGGCGTGTTTGACCTTATGTTTGCTACCAAGACGGTGGTGGGCATCTACTTCAAGCAGATCGAGATGTATGCGGTGGCAGCCGTGGTGTACCTTTGCCTGACCATGGTGGCCAGCTGGCTTCTGGGCAAGTTCGCTCGCCACCTTTCGGTGGAGCCTCAGCCGCTGACGAGCGTTTCCGACATGAACGCCACGGTCGGCACGGTTGCTGGCACGGGCAGCTCCGAGTATTCGCTGGACATGAAGAAGGCGAGGGGATAGCCATGGCAAACGATACCGCCGTGCAGGGTGGCCCGCTCATTCGTGTGGAGGGCCTGCGCAAGTCGTTCGGCAGCCACCTCGTGCTGAAGGACATCGACCTCTCCGTCAACCAGGGCGAGGTCGTGACCATCATCGGTGCGTCCGGCTCGGGCAAGTCGACGCTCCTTCGCTGCATGAACCTGCTTGAGACGCCTGACTCGGGCCACATCTGGTTCCACGGAGAAGACCTCGCGGCCGACCGCGTCAACATCAATCGCCTGCGCGAGCACATCGGCATGGTGTTTCAGAGCTTCAACCTGTTCAACAACATGAACGTGCTGGGCAACTGCACGCTGGCGCCCATCACGCTGAAGAAGATGTCCAAGGCCGAGGCCGAGGACGAGGCAAAACGCAACCTCATCGCGGTTGGCCTGGGTGACTTCATCAACGCGCCAGCCACCTCGCTCTCGGGCGGGCAGAAGCAGCGCGTGGCCATCGCCCGCGCGCTCTGCATGAAGCCCGACCTCATGCTGTTTGACGAGCCTACCTCCGCTCTTGACCCTGAGATCGTGGGAGAGGTCCTCAACGTCATGCGTGACTTGGCGGCCGAGGGCATGACCATGGTGGTAGTCACGCACGAGATGGCCTTTGCCAAGGGCGTGTCGGACAAGGTCGTCTTCATGGATCAGGGCGTGATTGCCGAGGAGAGCAGCCCGCAGGAGATGTTCACCAACCCCAAGCTTCCGCGCACGCGGGAGTTCCTCAGCCGCTATCTGGAAGACTAGCCGCCAGCCCCGCTATCTGTCGCCCTTCTCCCACGTTGTTGACCGATAATGACGAGTGACACAACGCTGCTCCAGGTGGGGAAGGACTGTATGAGGCCTGATTTCGTCATTACCAGTAGGAAGGTGTTCACGGGAGGGCCGGGATGCGAGGTGGCGCGGCCGCTCGCGCTGGCCGTGGCTGGCGGTCGCATCGCCGCGCTGGCTCCGCGTGAGGAAGCCCAAGCACTTGCACAGGGCGCCGAGGTGCGCGACTGGGGCGATGCCTTCGTCTGTCCGGGCTTTCATGACGCGCACCAGCATGTCTTTCATGCCGCGCTCTTTCCCAGTGCGCTCGCCACGGAGTATGCGGGCACCTCTGAGCAAGACTGCGTGGCTCACCTGCAGAAATGGGCTGCCAATCGCCCCGACGACGGTTCGTGGCTGGTGAGCCACGGCTGGCGCGAGGCGTTCTGGACGCCCTCAATCGTGCCGACGCGTGCCTCTCTGGATGCGGCTTTTCCCAACCGTCCCGTCGCCATGTACTCGGGCGATGCGCACACGCTGTGGACCAACACGGCGGGCCTCCGCGCGCTGGGCATCTCCGAGGACACCCAGCCGCCAGCAGGTGGCAGCTTTGACCGTGACGTCGACGGCCACCTGACGGGCGTCCTGCGTGAGGCCGCAGGCATGGTCTATGTGGCCAAGGTGCTCTCGAGCTTCTCGACGGCGCAGCTCTGTGACATCTACCGTGACTACTTCAGGCGTCTGCGCTCCATGGGCATCACCTCGGTGTGCGATATGGCGCTCTCGCTGGTGCCTGGCGCCGACGGCATAAACCCGCAGGTATACGAGGCGCTTGAGGCGTCGGGGGACCTGCTGGTGCGAGCGCATCTGTTCCCGACGCTCTCAGACGATCAGTCAAACCTCGAGGAGCTTCAGGCGCGCTATCAAGGCACGCGCCTGCGCGCTCCGGGATTCAAGCAGTTCTTTGACGGCGTGAGCAGCCAGCATACGGCGTGGTGCACGGAGGAGTACGAGAACGCGCGATTTACCGGTGACGTCGGCCGCCCCACTGTGGCGCCCGAGCGCATGCGCGAGCTGGTCCTTGCGGCGGCACGCCGCGGACATGCGGTGCGCATTCACACCATCGGTGATGCGGCCGTCCATGCCGCGCTCGACATCTTTGAGGAGGCGCATCGCCTCTATGGAGTGCCCACCCAGGGCCAAAACACCATGGAGCACATCGAGGACATCCAGCCCGCTGACATCGCGCGCCTCCGCAAGGCACATGTGGTGGCTTCCGTGCAGTCGCCGCACGTGACGCTTGACCTCGCGCAGCCCGCGCGTGACCTTGGCGAGTGGCGCGCGCGACGCATGTGGCCGTTTGCCCAGATGCTGCGCGAGAGCGTGCAGCTTGCGCTCGGTACCGACGTGCCCGTCGTGCCGCCCAACAGTACCGATGTGCTCTACACGGCAATCACGCGGCGCACGGTAAAGGACCATCAGCCAGCCAGTGGCTGGTATCCAGAGCACAACCTCACGCGCGCTCAGGCATTGCAGGCGTACAGCCTCGGCAGCGCCCAGGCGGTTGGCCGCGCGCATGAGCTGGGTACGCTGGAGGAGGGCAAGCTCGCCGACCTCTGCGTGTGGGACACCGACTTTCTCACCTGCGCGGACGGCCAGATTCAACAGGCGCAGTGCCTGGCCTCATACATGGAATAGCTCCTCTGCGGTGCCACATCTTGGCGTTCAGAGCCCGCGTGAGCGCGCTTCGCGCTACGATAGCACCAGTCCATTCGGCAAAAGGAGGAGCCATGCAGGACGGGTTCGTCAAGGTCAGCGCTCGCACGCCCGAGGTCCGCGTCGCAGACGTCAGCTTCAACGTTGAGCAGTGCGTGCGTCAGGTTGAGGACGCGTGCGCCGACGGAGCAAAGGTAGTCGTGCTGCCAGAGCTCTGCATCACGGGATATACCTGCGAAGACCTCTTCTGGCAAGACGCCCTGCTTGACGCCGCGCAGCGCGGGCTCTACGCCTTTGCCGAGCATACCTCGGCGCTTGACGCGCTCCTGTTTGTAGGCGTGCCGTGGCGCGTGAACGGCAAGCTCTACAACTGCGCGGCCGCGCTCTGCGGTGGCGAGATTCTGGCGCTCATCCCTAAGACCTTCGTCCCCAACTACAACGAGTTCTACGAGATGCGCCACTTCACGCCGGCGCCGGCTTCCTGCGACTGCGACTTCATCGACATGGGTCAGGAGGAACTCGTGCCTTTCGGCACCAACGTGCTGCTGCGCTGCGCCTCCATGCCTGACCTGGTGGTTGCCGCCGAAATCTGCGAGGACCTGTGGGCGCCCAATCCCCCGTCGGTCTCCCATGCGCTGGCGGGTGCCACTGTCATCGTCAACCTCTCGGCCTCCAACGCCATCGTGGGTAAGGCCGCCTATCGCCGCCAGCTGGTGGTGGGGCAAAGCGCGCGCCTCGTCTGTGCGTATATCTACACCAGCGCCGGTTGGGGAGAGTCGACCACCGACGTGGTCTTTGCCGGCCACAACATGGTTGCCGAGAACGGAACCCTGCTGGCCGAGTCCGCCCCGTTTGGTGCGGGCAATGCCACCAGCGAGATTGACGTCTCGTCCATCACTACCGAGCGCATGCGCATGTCCACCTTCAACACCACGCGTCCCGGCGGAAAGGCGGACTACGTGGAGGTTGACTTTACGCTGGAGCGCGAGAAGACCGTGCTGACACGTCACGTGTCGGCCCGCCCGTTTGTGCCGTCTGACGGCGCGAAGCGCGACGCGCGCTGCGAGGACGTCTTCACCATCCAGGCATGGGGTCTCGCCAAGCGCCTCGAGCACACGCACTGCTCGTGTGCGGTGGTGGGCGTCTCGGGCGGCCTTGACTCCACACTGGCCCTGCTGGTAACGGTGCGCGCCTTTGACCTGCTCGGGCTTGACCGAGGCGGCATCATCGCGGTGACCATGCCCGGCTTTGGCACTACCGACCGTACCCATGGCAACGCCACCACACTCTCTGATGCGCTGGGCGTGCAGCTGCGCGAGGTGTCCATCGTGCCGGCCGTGCGCCAGCACTTTGCCGACATCGGCCATGACGAGTCCGTACACGACGTCACCTACGAGAACTGCCAGGCGCGCGAGCGCACGCAGATCATCATGGACATTGCCAACAAGGAAGGCGGCATGGTCATTGGTACCGGCGACCTGTCCGAGCTGGCGCTGGGTTGGGCCACCTACAACGGCGACCACATGTCCATGTACGGCGTGAACGGCGGCGTGCCCAAGACGCTCGTGCGTCATCTGGTGCGCTACGTGGCCGACACCTGCGAAAACGATGCTGAGGCCGACATCCTCTACGACGTGCTGGACACCCCGGTCTCGCCAGAGCTTCTGCCTGCCAACGAGGACGGCACCATCGCGCAGCAGACGGAAGACCTCGTTGGCCCCTACGAGCTGCATGACTTCTTCCTCTATCAGGTGCTGCGCCGCGGCTTCACGCCGCGCAAGGTGTATCGCCTGGCCCTATACGCCTTTGAGGGCGAGTACGACGAGCAGACCATCCTGAAGTGGCTCAAGGTGTTCTACCGGCGCTTCTTTGCGCAGCAGTTCAAGCGCAGCTGCCTGCCTGACGGCCCCAAGGTGGGCTCGGCGGCGGTCAGCCCGCGCGGCGACCTGCGCATGCCCAGTGACGCCTGCGCCACCCTCTGGCTCTCTGAGCTGCAAGGCCTGTAGCTGGTGCCCGTGGGACAGGGGTTCGGAACCCTTGTCCCACGTTTACGGGCTTGCATCTCCGCCGTGGGACAAGGGTTCCGAACCTCTGTCCCACGGCGCATCACGGCCCTCACAGTACAAGAGTGAAAAAATCTAAGTGCCATCTTTGAGATTTTTCGAGTCTCGTTGTATATGGCTGCTGTCGTGGGTATCATTCACAACGTTGGCTAAGCGACCCCGTGATGGGGTGCCGCATACGTTTGCGCCTTCATGGCGCTTTGAAGGAGGTAATTGGAATGACGCTTAAGCCGCTGGGAGACCGCGTTCTCGTCAAGCCCGCACCCAAGGAGGACCGCACCTCCTCTGGTCTGTACATCTCTTCTGGCGCTCAGGAGAAGCCGCAGCGCGGCGAGGTCATCGCTGTTGGCGCTGGCAAGCTTAACGACAAGGGCGAGCGCATCGCCATGGACGTCCAGGTGGGCGACCAGGTGTACTACGGCAAGTTCGGCGGCAACGAGGTCAAGGTCGACGGCGAGGAATACCTGCTTCTTCGCGCCGATGACATCTACGCCATCATCACCGACTAGCACTCGCATCTTAAGAACCACTTTTGGAGGTATGAATCATGGCTAAGGACATTTACTTCGGTACTGACGCTCGCGCGCGTCTTGCCAAGGGCGTCAACACGCTTGCTGACGCTGTTACCACCACGCTTGGCCCCAAGGGCCGCTACGTCGCCCTGCAGCGTTCTTACGGTGCTCCCACCATCACCAACGACGGCGTTTCCGTCGCCAAGGAGATTGAACTCAAGGATCCCGTCGAGAACATGGGCGCCCAGCTGGTGAAGGAGGTTGCCACCAAGACCAACGACACCGTGGGCGATGGCACCACCACCGCTACCCTGCTCGCCCAGGTCATCGTTAACGAGGGTCTGCGCAACGTTGCCGCCGGCGCCAACCCCATCGCCATCCGTCGTGGCATCGAGAAGGCCGTCCACGCTGCTGTCGAGCAGATGAAGGCCGCCTCTCAGGAGGTCTCCACCAAGGAGCAGATCGCTTCCGTCGGCACCATCTCCGCTGGCGACCCGCAGATCGGCGAGAAGATCTCTGACGCGATGGAGGTCGTGGGCAAGGACGGCGTCATCACCGTCGAGGAGTCCCAGACCTTTGGCATCGACATCGATACCGTCGAGGGCATGCAGTTTGACAAGGGCTACATCTCGCCGTACTTCGCCACCGAGAACGAGACCATGACGGCTGAGCTGCAGAACCCCTACATCCTGATGACCGACCAGAAGATCTCCAACATCCAGGACATCCTGCCCATCCTTGAGGCCATCCAGAAGAGCGGCTCCCCGCTGCTCATCATTGCCGAGGATGTCGACGGCGAGGCTCTGGCTTCCCTCATCCTCAACAAGCTCCGCGGCGTGCTGCAGGTCTGCGCAGTCAAGGCTCCCGGCTATGGTGACCGCCGCAAGCGCATGCTTGAGGACATCGCCATCGTCACCGGCGGCCAGGTCGCCATGAAGGAGCTTGGCATCGAGCTGACCGACATCTCCGCCGAGATGCTTGGCCGCGCCAAGTCCGTCAAGGTCACCAAGGACGCCACCACCATCGTTGACGGCGCTGGCTCTAAGGCCGCCATCAACGACCGCGTTGCCCAGATCAAGACCGAGATCGAGAACACCGACTCTGATTTCGACCGTGAGAAGCTCCAGGAGCGCATGGCCAAGCTGGCCGGCGGCGTTGCCGTCATCAAGGTTGGCGCTGCTACCGAGGTTGAGCTGAAGGAGATCAAGCATCGCATCGAGGACGCGCTGCAGGCTACGCGCGCTGCCGTCGAGGAGGGCATCGTTGCTGGTGGCGGCGTTGCGTTCCTGGCTGCCGCCAAGGCGCTTGACGGCGTCGAGGCCATCGATGCTGACGAGAAGATCGGCGTGGAGATCATCCGCAAGGCTCTCGCCGCTCCTGTGCGCACCATCGCCAACAACGCTGGCTTCGAGGGCTCCGTGGTGGTCGAGAAGATCAAGGGCCTGCCCGAGGGCCAGGGCCTGAACTCCGCCAACGGCGAGTGGGGCGACATGATCGAGATGGGCGTCCTTGACCCGGTCAAGGTCACTCGTACCACGCTGCAGAACGCTGCCTCCGTGGCTTCGCTCATCCTCATTACCGAGGCTACCGTCTCTGACGAGCCCAAGGACACCACGATTGAGGAGGCCATCTCCGCTGCCGCAGCCGCTGGCGGCCAGGGTGGCGGCATGTACTAATCTTGCGTTGGGGCGGTGCCCCGCAAAACACGCAAACGTCCTCGAAAGGGGGACTGAGCTTGCGCTCAGTCCCCCTTTCTGCGGAATGTTTGCTTAGTTTTGCGGGGCACCGACGCTTCGCTTGGTGCTTGCCTGAAGTCATTTCAATAATGTTGGTACAATCATAGTTTGTGGCTCGCACGCGCATGAGAGGGGGTTCAATGGCTGAGCAGCGGGACATGTTGGATGATCTTATTGACATCTCTGACAACTGGCAGGCGTTTTCTAACCCATTAGGCGGCGTGGTGGACACGCTCACGCAGGACCCCAGCAAGGTGAAGCGGTGGGATCCGAGTGAGTACAAAGAGGTCCCGCGCACCAACGCGGTCATGTGCCTGCAGGTAACTGCTCAGTCTGATGAGGTGTGCGGACGCTGTCTCGAGGCCTGCCCCACGGCCGCCATCGAAATCTTCCCTGCGGCGAAGAAGGTCAAGATAACGGATGACTGCCGCAAATGCGGCCTGTGCTCGGCGGTGTGCCCGGTTGATGCATTTCTCACCACCAAGCTGGCGTCAAAGGTGCTGTACGACCGCATCGCGCGTGTGGCGAGTGCCTACGAGCAGGCGTACATTACCTGCACGCGAGCGCTGGGTCGGCTTCCTAAGAACAACGAGATTGTCCTCCCTTGCGTGGGCGCCGTGCCCACCGAGGTGTGGTTCTCGCTGCTTGCCGAGTACTCAAATCTCAGCGTTTACCTGCCGCTGGGCATCTGCGACCGCTGTCGTACGGTCACGGGCGAGGTGGTATATGCCGACAGCATCGCCGAGGCTGAGGAGCTGGCCGATAACACGGTGGGCCTTGAGGTGGACGCGTCCGAGATGACGCACGAGTACACCCGTGCGTACAAGCGAAGCCAGTTTGTGGGCAACATGGCGCGCGCCGGCATGACGGTGGCGACCAAGGGCGTTCCCATACTGGCCGGTGCCCAAGCGGTTGCCAAGCGCCTCAAGGATCACAATGCGCAGCTGATGAACGTGCAGCGCCAGATCGAGAAGGCCGTGGGAGCCAAGACTGACCAGAGCAAGCGCCGTGTGCTGACGCAAGAGCGAAAGCTCGTCGTTGCGGCTCTGCAGAAGCGTCCCGAGCTGGCGGAGAACTTCCAGCCTCGCGTGCCGGTGTGCGACTGGTCGCTCTGCACGATGTGCGGTGAGTGCGCCAAGGCGTGTCCGCTGCATGCCTGCGACCTGGACGCGAGCGGCCACTTCTCGGTTGAGCCGGCATATTGCGTGGGTTGCGAGGCGTGTATGATCGCATGCCCCGAGTGCTGCATCGAGATGGAGCCCTGCAGCCCGCAGGAGCTGGTCATTCCTGACGAAGACGCCGAGAAGCTTGCCGAGCGCCGCGCCGAGCTCGAGAAGCGCAAAGAAGAGATGCGCGAACAGCTGAAGCGCGGCATGCATGTGGTCGAGCACTTGGTTGAAGGAAACGAATAGCAGGTCAGCGGCCTAATAAGCTGAACCTGAATGTGGTTCATAAGACTTGGAGATGAGATCGTGGCACTTTCGATTGGTATCGTGGGACTTCCCAACGTGGGCAAGTCGACCCTCTTTACGGCGCTGACGCGCAAGGGCGGCCTGGCGGCAAACTATCCCTTTGCGACCATTGACCCCAACGTGGGCATCGTGGACGTGCCTGACGAGCGCCTTCAGGTGCTGGCCGACATCGTGCATCCGGGTCGCATCGTGCCCGCCACCGTCGAGTTTGTGGACATCGCTGGCCTGGTGAAGGGCGCGAGCGAGGGCGAGGGCCTGGGCAACCAGTTCCTGGCCAACATCCGTGAGACCGACGCCATCTGCGAGGTGGTGCGCTTCTTCTCAGACCCTGACGTCATCCGTCACGAGAGTAGCCATGACCCCGAGAGCGACATGGACACCATCCAGACTGAGCTCGTCCTTGCTGACCTCGGCACGCTCGAGAAGGCCATTCCCAAGCTGGAGAAGGAAGCTCGCCGCGACAAGACCAATGCCCCCAAGCTGGCTATCGCCAAGCGCCTGCAGGATTGGCTGAACGAGGGTAATCGCGCGGCTGACCTGGACATGACCGACGAGGAGCGCGCCGCCGCGCACGACCTCTTCCTGCTGACCATGAAGCCCATCCTCTATGTGGCAAACGTGGACGAGGATGCGCTGGGCGACGAGCTCCCCACCATCAACGGTGCCGAGGTCGTGCCCATCAGTGCCAAGGTGGAGTCCGAGCTCATCGAGCTTGACCCCGAGGAGGCCGCAGAGTTCCTGAGCGACCTCGGCCTTGAGCAGAGCGGCCTGGCTACGCTCGCGAAGGCAGCGTATCGCCTGCTGGGCCTGCAGAGCTACTTCACGGCCGGCGAGATGGAGGTCAAGGCCTGGACCATCCCCGTGGGCGCAAAGGCCCCGCAGGCTGCCGGCGTCATCCACTCCGACTTCGAGCGCGGCTTCATCAAGGCGCAGGTCTGCAGCTATGAGGACTACGTTGCGCTTGGCGGCGAGCAGGGCTGCAAGAACGCCGGCAAGCTCCGCATGGAAGGCAAGGAGTACGTCGTCCAGGACGGCGACGTTATGCACTTTATGTTCAACGTCTAACAAGGGCATCAAAGGGCGGCTCGCCCGGAGATGGGGAGGCCCCCTTCACTGCGACTCGCGAAGCGGCACGCCAAAGGCGTGCGGAGCAGTGAAGGGGGCCTCCCCATGTCCGGGCGAGCCGCCCTGAACCAGAGTGTTATACAGGGCAAACCATTCGTTAATTCGATGTGTGGTTTCATGCGGATGCCTTATGACATGCTTAAATATTGCTTTGTAAAACAGAGTCCCCCGAAAGGAGGCCTTTTTTCTGGGAGTCTGTTAGCGCCTGGACCGTAATTGGTTGACGAGGATGGCAGTTATCGAAAGACTCGGCGGATGCTGCCACGGCCACATGCAGTGGGTCGCAGGAAGAGAGCAAAAAGCAGAATCGACACTGTAACAGAGGCTCTTCCGACACTGAGGATCGTTCAAGCGACGCAGGTCGCGTCTATAAGGAGGAAAACATGCGCGTTATCATCCAGGATGACTACGACAAGATGTGCAAGTGGGCGGCTGACTATATCGCCAACAAGATTCGCAACCACAAGGAGGACCGTCCGTTCGTGCTCGGCCTTCCCACCGGCTCGAGCCCCATTGGCGTGTACAAGGAGCTGGTGCGTCAGAACCAGGCTGGCGAGCTCTCGTTTGCCAACGTCGTTACCTTCAACATGGATGAGTACGTGGGCCTTGACCACGACCACGACCAGAGCTACTGGTACTTCATGCA
>DJXA01000022.1:0-2680 GCA_002449555.1 Atopobiaceae bacterium UBA7016
GGCACATTCCGGGCGTAGCGCCGCTAGACGCGGAGCCGTCGAGCGTGGCCACAGGCCACGCGGCGAATCCCCAGCTCTCCGCCAGAATGATCAAGGGTCCCAGCAATGGGGCGGTTTTCTTGTGTCAAGCCGATGTTGACTGATCGGGCCTCCCCAACGACAACATTCCCGTCAGCATCAGCATTCGACATGAAAAAGGCCCCTTGCTAGGGGCCCAGGAGTTCAAGTGGTGCGGCGTGAGGGATTCGCCGCGTTGCCTTCGGCAACGCTCCACGGCTCCGGGCGCTCGCGCGCCCTCCGCCCGGCGCATGCCAGAGGGCATGCGCCGCCCTCTCGGGTTCGAATCCCCAGCACTGCCCACAGACATGAAAAAGGCCCCTTGCTAGGGGCCCAGGAGTTCAAGTGGTGCGGCGTGAGGGATTCGAACCCCCGACGTTCTGATTCGTAGTCAGACCCTCTATCCAGCTGAGGTAACGCCGCGTGTGCATTACTAGAATAGTCATCTCGCCAAGCAAGTCAAGCGAATTTGAAGAAATGATGAAACGCCAGCGTGCGTACCCTACTCCGCATAGCGCCTCAACACGTAGTCATTGCCGCAACTGACCTGATAGGCGTACGAGACTCCCCCAGCATCCAACACATCTTGCAGATCTGACAGGAACCGCGCCTGCCCACTAAAGAAGGCCCGCACAGCCGCCCGCGCATCTCTTCCTTCTGGACCAAGTGCCCACGCAGCAGCCTCCAGCGCATCCCCCGCTATAGTGACGCTGCGCACGCACGTAAGCGCCCCATACGTCAAGAACGTAAGCTCTCCGTCAGTGCGCTCCTCAACCTGCAAAGACCCGTCATCCATCTCACGCATGGCCACAACACGCAGCTCGTCCGCCTCATCCTGCCGCTTCAGCACTTCCCAAGAACCATCCCGCCTCATGCGCACCTCCTAGAACATCTGTTTTGTTCTGTACCAATATAGCACAAGGATACAAACGTGTGTTCTTTCATTTGATAAAAAACCGGGCCCTCCGAAAAGAGCCCGGTTCGCGCGAAGCTAGTCCTCGGGACGGATGACCTCAACGCCGCCCATGTACGGCACCAGCGCCTTGGGCACGGTAATGGTACCGTCGGCGTTCTGGTAGTTCTCCATGACGGCGGCCATGGTGCGGCCCACAGCCAGACCAGAGCCGTTCAGCGTGTGCACCAGACGCGTGCCCTTGAACTCGGACGGGTCACGGTACTTGATGTTGGCGCGGCGAGCCTGGAAGTCCCAGCAGTTGGAGCAGCTAGAAATCTCCTTGTAGTTGTTGTAGCTGGGCAGCCAGACCTCGACGTCGTAGGTCTTGCGCGCGCTGAAGCCGATGTCACCGGTGCACAGCGTAACCACGCGATACGGCAGGCCAAGCGCCTGCAGCACGGCCTCGGCCTCGTTGGTCATGCTCTCAAGCTGGTTCATGGAGTCCTCGGGCTTGGCGAACTTGACCATCTCGACCTTGTCAAACTCGTGCACGCGAATGATGCCGCGCGTATCGCGGCCGGCGCTGCCCGCCTCCTCGCGGAAGCACGGCGTGAAGGCGCAGTACCACAGGGGGAGCTTGTCGCCGTCGAGCACCTCGTCGCGGTGCAGGTTGGTGAGCATGACCTCGGCCGTGGGGATGAGGTACAGGTCGGGGTTGACGTGGTACAGGTCCTCCTCGAACTTGGGCAGCTGGCCCGTGCCGAAGAGCGTGGCGGCGTTGGTGACGACGGGCGGCCACCACTCCTTGAAGCCGATCTTTGTGTGCATGTCGATCATGAAGTTGATGAGCGCGCGCTCCATGCGGGCACCCATGCCGCCCAGCACGTAGAAGCGGCTGCCGGCAATCTTCACGCCGCGGTCAAAGTCAATCATGCCCAGCTCGGGGCCAAGGTCCCAGTGGGCCTTGGGCTCGAAGTCAAACTCACGCGGGGTGCCCCAGCGACGAGCCTCGGGGTTGTCGGAGTCATCCTTACCGTAGGGCACGGTCTCGTCGGGAATGTTGGGGATGGCGGCAACCAGGTCAAACAGGGCCTGCTCAACCTGCCCGCGCTTCTCGTCAAGCTCGGCGATGCGGTCCTTGTTGGCGGCAACCTGAGCCTTGGCCGCCTCGGCCTCGTCACGCTTGCCTTCGCGCATGAGCTGGCCGATCTGCTTGGACGCGGCGTTGCGCGCGGCCTGCAGGCCCTCCACCTCAACGATGAGTTGACGGCGCTCGGCGTCCAGCTCGAAGAAACGCTCGCGGTCCCAGTGAGCGTTCTGGCGAGACGCGCACGAGGCGTCGACCACATCGGGGTTCTCTCGGACAAACTTGATGTCCAGCATATGTGTCTCCTTGGACAAGTACGGTCGGAACTAAAGCCCATCAAGTATATACTTGTGCGCGACAAAAGCGCCATTTTCGCAGGGAGGCGTCACATGGGTGCAATCGGAGGATTCTTCAGCTGGCTGTTTGGCTCGCGTCAGGGCGTCATCACCTTGGTGGTGGGCGGCATCGTGCTCTTCCTGGTCATCTCGTTCATTCTTGAGCGCCGCACGCGCGCCATTTATAAGGAGCATGAGAAGTCCGAGGACGACTGGGACCTCTTTGGAGACGACGAGAGCGGCTGGTCGGACTTCGACAGCGATAACAACTAGCATCCGGCCCCCGGCGCAATTTCCGAGTCAGGG
>DJXA01000022.1:2822-5535 GCA_002449555.1 Atopobiaceae bacterium UBA7016
CCCTGACTCGGAAATTGCGCCGGGGAGACCGGGCCTTACTCCTCCCAGAGGCTGGCGCCCTGCGTCTCGATGACGTGAGCCATCCAGTCGTAGCTCTTCTTCTTGGTGCGGCGGCAGGTGCCGTTGCCCTTGTCGTCCATGTCAACGTACACAAAACCATAGCGCTTGGCCATCTCACCGGTGGAGAGGCTGACCAGGTCGATGGGCGCCCACATGGTGTAACCCAGGCAGTCGACGTGGTCCACCAGGATGGCCTCCATCATGGCCTTGAGATGATCGCGCAGGTAGTCGATGCGATAGTCGTCCTCAACGTAACCGTTCTCGTCGGCCTGGTCGATGGCGCCCATACCGTTCTCCACGATGAAGAGCGGCTTCTCGTAGCGGTCGTAGAACTCGTTGAGCACGTAGCGCAGGCCCAGCGGGTCAACCGGCCAGCCCCAGTCGGAGTTCTTGAGGTACGGGTTGCCCTCGCCGCCCATGACCTCGTCGGCACGCGGCGAGTCAGCCGCGATGGTGTTGGAGCGGTAGTAGCTGAAGGTGACGTAGTCCAGCGCGCCGGCCGCCAGCGTCTCCGCGTCGCCCTCCTGCCAGTCGATGGTGATGCCCTTGCGGTCCCAGATGTCCTGCGCGTAGGCGGGGTAGTGGCCGCGCGCCATGGTGTCGATGTAGTAGTACGTGCGGCGACGCTTCTGCATGTGGGCGAAGACGTCCTCAGGCTTGCAGGTTGCGGGATAGAAGGCGCTCGAGGCGTACATAGTGCCGAACATCGAGCCCGGCATCATCTCGTGGCCCATCTTCACCGCGCGAGCGCTGGCTAAGAACATGTTGTGCACGGCGTTGTAGTGGGTGTTGTTGTCGGCCTTGTGCGTGCCGCACGCCGCGTAGCCGCGCACGGCGTTGATCTCGTTGAAGGTGAGCCAGTACTTCACCTTCCCGCCAAAGCGCTCGAACAGCGCGTGGCAGTAGGTCACGTAGCGCTCGATGGTGTCGCGGCTGCTCCAGCCGTCGTTGCGCTCGGCCAGCTCGAAGGGCACGTTGTCGTGGTGGATGGTGACGAGCGGCTCCATGCCCAGCTCGCGGCACGTATCGATGATGCCCTCGTAGAAGGCAAGGCCGGCTTCGTTGGGCTCGTCCTCAAAGCCCGTGGGGAAGATGCGGCTCCACGAGATGGAGAAGCGGTACACGTTCATGCCCATGCCGGCCAGAAGCTCGAGGTCCTCGCGCCAGTGGTGGTAGTGGTCAATGCCCTTGTGGCTGGGGTAGTAGCGGTCGTCCAGCAGCGTGGGCACGCCGCCGTCGGGGATGTCCTCGTAGAAGAAGAAGCTGCTGCGTGAGCCGCCCGTCGTGCCGTCGGGCAGCTTCCACGTGATCACGCGCGGATTCTCCTGATTGCCGTCAGTCTCAAAGTCGTGCGTGGAAAGCCCGCGACCGCCCTCGTCATAGCCTCCCTCGCACTGGAAGTCGGCTGTAGCGCCTCCCCACAGAAAGTCTTTCGACAGCTGCATGTCCGCTCCCCTTCCCGCCCCTCGGGCGTCATACCTTACCCTCCTGAAAGGCATGGTAAGGGGAACGCGCCGGCAAGCTCGCCGCGTATCGGCCTGTTGACGCAATGGCGCGCTGTTTGGGCCCCTCCGTGCGGTTTGGGGGTAGCCCCTAAACCGCACGGGAAGGGAATCGAGGCATGAAAAAAGGCCCCGAAGGGCCTCGAAGAATCAGTGGTGCGGGCGAAAGGACTTGAACCTTCACGGGGTTGCCCCCATACGGACCTGAACCGTACGCGTCTGCCAATTCCGCCACGCCCGCGCGCAGCTAGACATATTACTACTTGTCCCCACAATCCCGCAAGTATGAATTCCAACTTTTTCTTGCCTAAAGTTGCCTTCTCGTGGGCATCTATTTGGCAAAACCGCCGTGAAACGGTACCCTATACATACCAACACACGGCAGTCGAAACGCATTTCAAACACACAAGGGGAGGCCGTGCTGGACGTAAGCCCCACAACGCCGCGCGCTCTTGACGAGAGCGTCCTTTTGAGCAAACCCGAGCTCGTGCTCGGGCGCTATCGGCTCATGGGCTCAAACAGCACCGGCGGCTTCGGCACGGTCCTGACCTGCTGGGACACGCGCCTTCAGCGACGCGTCGCCATCAAGCGCATGCCGCTCGTCCCCATGGCCGAGGGCGCAGGCGCGGCCTCCACCGTGGCAGAGGCCCTTACCGAGGCGCGCACCGCAAGCCTGCTCGCCCACCCCAACATCGTCACGGTCTATGACTTTGAGTCGGACGCCAACTGGGCCTACCTCGTCATGGAATACGTAGACGGCCTCAACCTCACCGAGCTGCTCGCCCGCGTTGAGGGCGGCACGCTCAACGGCGACGAGTGCGCCTATGTGGTGAGCTGCGTAGCCGACGCGCTTGCATTTGCGCACGAAAACGGCGTGCTGCACCTGGACATCAAGCCGTCCAACATCATCATCGACCACTCGGGCGCCGTGAAAATCTGCGATTTTGGCATGGCCACGCTGGCCTCCGCCACCGGCTTTGGCGACGCGCGCGGCGGCACCGTGGGCTACATGTCGTCCGAGCAGATCAAGGGCCAGCTGGTGGACGAGCGCTCTGACGTGTTTTCGCTGGGTGTGGTCGTCTGGCAGGCCTTGACCGGGTCCAACCCGTTCGCGGCAGCCACGGCGGAGCAGTCGCTCAAGCTCATCGAGC
>DJXA01000130.1:0-4126 GCA_002449555.1 Atopobiaceae bacterium UBA7016
ATGACGACGAGTGTCTTTGCCAAGGAATCCTCCTTTACCTGAACGCGCGCAAAAGGGGTCAGACGCCTTTTGCGCGCGTCATTCCACGCGCTGGGGGACGGGAGTCTGTTCGTTGACGCGACCAGATTTGATGAGGTCGAGCATCGCCGTGAAGGCCTGCCCCAGAATCTGGTTGAGCTCCTCGTTGGTGGCGACGGCGCTGTGCAGAGTCAGCATGCTGCCGATGCCGCAGATGTAGACCCAAGTGTGCTGCAAGAGGACACGTGCCTCGTCCTCGGTGATGTCGTAGTCGTGCTGCAGCATGCCAAAGAGGCTTTCGGTGTAGCTGTCAAAGTAGCCGCACAGCTCCTCAAGGGTGCGCACCTCTCCGTCGGGCGTAAGAAACACGAGGTGGAAGAGGTTGGGCTCCTCGTTGGCAAAGCGGATGGCCTCGATCACAAACTGCTTGAAGGCGGGTCGGTATCCCTTGGCCACCTCGATGAGCTGCAGGACGCGCTCACGCGCGGCGGCGCGCACGGCCGTCTTCAGCTCGTCCATGTCGCGGAAGACGGTGAATATGGGCCGGCTGGAGCTGCTGAGCTCGTCGGCCAGGCTGCGCGCCGTGAGCGCGTCAATGCCGTCGCGGCGCACCACCTCAAGGGCGGCGGCGACAATCTCGTCACGGGTGAATTTGGGCTTGGGCGGCATTGCGGGCTCCCATCGCGGGACAGTGCTGTTGCGCTGCTCATCTGCCACGATTGTAGTACAAGCCATGCCGCGCACGTGGGCCTCATGGCATGGCAACGCATGGAAGACGGGGCGCCTGCCTGCGCGTTGGCCAGACAGGCGCTCCGCCGTTCGGGAAAGCTCAGGCTAACGGCTACGCCTCCTCAGAGGCGAGCTCCTCCCGGTAGCACTTCTGGTCGTACGCGCGGATGAACGGCAGCCAGATGACAAAGGCGGCAGCGAGGCCGCAAAGCTGGGCCACCACGCCCATCACGCTTCCGGTGGTGAGGAAGCCCGAGATGAGGATGGGGCAGGTCCAGGGCACCATGTTGTTGCACAGCGGGAAGAGGCCGATGGCCGTGCCCGCGTACTGCACCGTCATGGCGGCGATTGGCGCGAGGATGTAGGGGACCATCAGGATGGGGTTCAGCACGATGGGCAGGCCAAACGTGACGGGCTCGTTGATGTTGAAGAGTCCCGGCAGGATGCCGATCTTGCCCACGTTCTTCAGCAGCTTGGACTTGGCAAAGAACAGCATGTAGATGACCACAGCCAGCGTCGCGCCCGAGCCGCCGATCCAGACGCCGTTCTCGTAGAAGGTGAAGGTCACGATGTTGTGGGCGCCGGAGGAGAGGTTCTCCGTCATGTTGACCAGCCACAGCGGCTCGAAGATGGGGAAGATGACGATGGCCGAGCCATGCAGGCCGAAGGACCACAGCAGGTGCTCCATCAGGCAGGCGAGCAGGGTCCCGAGGTAGGAGGTGCCGACGTGCCTGAGCGGCGTGGAGATGACGTCAGAGACGAACTGGGGGAAGCCGCCCCACACGGTGGCGGCGAAGGCAAGGCGCACGATGGTGAACAGGATGATGATCACGACGCCGGGGATGAGAGCCGTGAACTGCGCGGAGACGGCGGGCGGCACGGAGTCGGGCAGCTTGATGGTGATGTTGCGCTGGACAAACTGGCGATAGATCTCGCCGGAGACGAGCGCCACCACGAGGGCGGTGAAGAGCAGGTTGGCGTCAAGTGAGCCGGCGATCCACGCCTCAACGGTCTCGTCGCCGTTGGTGAGCACGGAAGGCACGACCACCGTCATCAGGGCGGACATGCCGAGGACTCCGGCGGGCGTGCCGTCGAGGCCGTAGCTCTTGACCAGCGAGCTGGTGATGCCGTAGCAGGCGACAAGGGCGGCGATGCCGTAGGTGGCGTGCATGATGACGCCCTCGAAGGCGTTCCAGTTCTCGCCGAAGGTGTTGGCCATGAAGTCGAGGAAGCCCTGGGCGGGGAACTCGGCAATGATCATGGAGAACGCGCCGATGATGAGCAGCGGCATCATGGTCACCACGCCGTCACGCACCGCCAGCAGGTGTCGCTGGCTGCCAAGCTTGCCCGCTACGGGGAGGAACTTCTCCTCCATATATGTCATGAATTTGCTTTGCTTTTCTTCCTGCATGACCTTCTCCTTTCCTGGTGCAGAATGCATAAAGAGCTGTATGAAAACATCTGTTTTGCGACAAGTGATTTAATACGGACGTATTCTAACACTGTGATGCCGACTGTGGGGCGGGACGCAAAAGGAGGTTGGGGGCCAGGGCTGCGTGAGTTGGTGCTGAGCCGTGCGGACGGTTAGGGAGGAAGTGCTGAGCTGTCCGGACGCGGGCGAAAGACGGGCTGTTGACCGGCACTTGTGCATCTTTGGGCCCGGTCAGAAATCGCATTTAGCTGGCGGCTAAGGAAGTTGCGGCTACACGTTGATATCTTTGCAGCACACCTACTCATCTTCGGCGAACAGGAGACATGTATGAGCTACCCGCACAGACGTGTCGTTGCGTTTCTCATAATGGTGGCAATCGCGTTGTCGCTGCCGCTCATCACTGGTTGCGACTCGGCGAAGAAGGACGCACAGGCGGCTTTCGAGGCCGCGTCAGCAACCCTCGACGAGAAGAATGCCGAGGTAGACGCTGCCGTCGCGGATGTGACGGAGGCGATGGCCTCAGAGATAAAGCCATTGGACGAATCGTGCATGACGGCGTGCGAAGAAGCTGTCAGCGCTGCCCAGGCAGCAAAGGTAACGGCTCCAGAGATGGCAACCACTGCGGAAGAGATCTCGGCGCAGGCAAACGAGCTCGAGGCTACGGATTACTCCGTGCAGCTCGAGGCTCTAGCTACGGCAAAGCAGGCACTTCTCGATAGCATCAAACAGCGCGAACAGATTACCAACCCGACGGACGCGTTCGTGATTCAGCGTCTGTCGGGCATCGACCACATCCAGACACCGACAGCCGTGACCGAAGACATGGATCCCAACGGAAAGCTCAACAAGCAGGGCGGCTATACCGCGACGGTGTACTTCCTGTCCGACTATGTGGACCAAGACAGCATCTACGTTTCCGAGACTGACTCGACGGGTAACGAGGTGATCGACAAGGGCACCCAGGGCGGCGGCGCGGTTGAGGTCTACGCGAACGAGGATGACGCGAACAAGCGCAATGAGTACCTAGCGGGCTTTGACGGGACCATCTTCTCCAATGGCTATCACACCGTGCATGGGACGTGCGTGGTTCGCATTTCCGACGAGATGACGGCGACGCAGCAGCAGGAGCTGGAGGCTGCGGTTGTTGAGGCTCTGACGCGGCTGGAGTAGGAGGCATCTATGAACTACCCATACAAACGAATAGCCGCTCTTCTCGCTATGGTGGCATTGGCGCTCACCGCGTGGGGCTGCTCGTCAGGAAGCCCGGCGGACAGCGCGCCGCAGCCCGAGCAACAAGCGTCGGAGCAGCCAGCCAAGCAGGAGGAAACGGAAGAACCGGAGGAACCGGAAGAGCCAGTCTCTGAACCTGATCCAGAGCCGGTGGCAGAAGAGCCGGCCGAGGCCCCTTCCGCACTAGGAAGCGGAACATACGTGGGCGAGGTTCCGTCCTCTGCTCAGCCGTACATCAAGGAGGCGGGCTGGTGGACTACGCAGGACCAGACGGGCATCTACCTCCACGCGGTAACGCTCATGGGGAACACGGATGCTACCAACTGCTACGTCTTTCCCTCCATCAGGGTAACGGCGTTCGCGGAAGATGGCACCACGCGTTGGACGGGACAGTTTACGAACAACTGCGACGTAGACTTCCCATCAGGATGCGACGCTGTCGTGCTACTTCGGAAGGACGGACGTCTTGTTGCAGGCTACGAAACGCTCAGCATTGACGCTGTTGCAGATGGCCAAACGGTTCCGTTCTCTGTGGACGCGGCATACGTAGGCGAGATACCAGAGCATGACAGCTTCGAGATCTTGCGTTGTACGCCAGCGATGACGTTTACGGGGCCAAACGGGCTGCTCAACGTCATTGCTGGCGTACAAGCGTCCGCGAACGGGTCTGCCGCTGATGACCGCGTTGAGCCGGTACATGCACAAAACCAGTTGCCC
>DJXA01000130.1:4276-5874 GCA_002449555.1 Atopobiaceae bacterium UBA7016
ATCATCACATGTTAGGAAGGTTTTGCTCATGCAGAGAGACATAATCTCCGACCTCGAAAGCTGGAAGGCGTCGCAACGGCGCAAGCCGCTCATCCTCAAGGGCGCTCGCCAGGTCGGGAAGACCTGGGCGCTCAAGACGTTTGGCGCACAAAGCTTCGACAACGTGGCCTACGTCTCGCTTGAGAACATCGCCCCTGGCGTCCCTAGCGAATATGCCCAGCTCTTCGGGCGCACCCACGATCCAAGGCGCATCGTGCGCAACCTTGGGCTCGCGCTCGGCACCGACATCGACCCTGGAAGGACTCTGCTTATCCTCGACGAAATCCAGGACTGCCCAGCTGCGCTCGGGGTTCTCAAGTACTTTGCCGAGGAACTGCCCGAACAGCACGTTGCCTGCGCCGGCTCGCTGCTCGGCGTGGCCCTTGCCCGCGAGGATGGCTCGTTTCCCGTGGGGAAGGTTACCTTCCGCGAGATGGGGCCACTGAGCTTCTCCGAGTTCCTGCGTGCGACGGGCGGCGCGGGCCTTGACGCGTTCTGCTCTGAGATCAGCGAGCCCGAGCCCCTGCCCGACGTCTTTGCCTCCCAGCTGGAGGAGCGTCTTCAGGCATACTTCGCGGTCGGAGGCATGCCCGAAGCCGTGCAGACATACGCCGACGGCGACGGCTGGGCGGAGGTCGACCGAGTGCTCTCCGACCTGCTCGACTCCTACGATCGCGACTTTGCGAAGCACGGAGGAGCGGCCATGTACGGAAAGCTCAGCCAGGTGTGGCATTCGCTCCCTGCGCAGCTCGCGCGGGAGAACAAGAAGTTCGTCTGGGGAGTCGTGCGCGACGGGGCCAGGGCGCGGGAGTACGAGGACGCGGTCCTTTGGCTCGAGCAGGCGGGCCTGCTGCACAGGGTCATGTGCAGCTCTGGCCCGGCGATTCCACTCTCCGCACACGACGAGAGCGCCTTCAAGGCCTACTGCCTCGACGGCGGGCTCCTGAGGAGACTCGCCGGGCTCGGTCCTGAGTCCTTTGGCCGCAAGGAGCAGCTTTATGCCCAGTTCAAGGGGGCGTTCGCCGAGAACTATGCGCTCGGATCGCTTCTGCGCCAGCTCGAAGTGACACCTCGCTACTGGACCAACGACAAGCCGCGGCACGAGGTCGACTTTCTCGTTCAGGCAGAGGATGCGGTCATTCCCGTTGAGGTGAAGTCGGGCGAGGTGGTGAAGTCATCGTCGCTCAGGTACTACGCCCGCAAGTACCCTGGAGAGACGTCGCTCAAGATGCGGCTTTCGCTACGAAACCTTACCCTCGATGACGACGTGCTCAATGTGCCGCTCTACCTTGCAGACCACGCGGTGCGCATTGCAAAGGGCGTGCTGCGCGCAGAAGTGCGCAGGTAAACCAGGCTATTCGGGCGCTTTTGGGAGACTCGTTGCCTTTCCAGCGAATGTTGACCCGCCGGCTCGGTTGTGTCAACATCGCTTTTCTTTGCAGGCGCTGCTCTGCTCTAAGCCGCAATGTCGGGAAGGTGCGCGTGTGGGCACAAAGCCGACGCTTGGGAGGCCGAAAGTGTCGCAGGTGTGGCAAGGCTGCCACAAATGCGACGCTGGG